>JBFWRA010000217.1:0-6716 GCA_050249155.1 Isosphaeraceae bacterium
CATTCGCGCCGCGGCCACGAGCCGCCAACCCCTTCGCGCCCCCGATCCAGTCCCTCCCCCCGTCCGCTCTCAATCAGGAATACATCCTGAGGAATCAAGGACCATACCGCTTCCTGGCGAATCGTGCGCAGAACATTTCACCATACTTGAGATCCTGGCTTCCCCAGACGCGGCAAGCCATCCAGGAGCGTATGGCGTTTGACCGGGAGAGCCGCGAGTTGCAGCTCAATTATGGCCGGCAGATCCGCGAACTCACCAACAGGCTGACCGCCGCGGTGAATCAGGCGACCACCGACCTCTACGCCACCGGATATCCCGACGCGACGAAGCTCGCCGATACCAACGCCCGACTTCAGGGCATCGCCAACGCCGCCGCCTTCCAGCTTTCCAGCCAATTGTCCCTCCTGCCAGGTTCCAGCCAGCAGGTCGCGCGGCTTCAAGATTCCTTGCTGGGCGACGGTCCGAACAGCCTGACGTCCCGCCTGAGAAGCCTCACCCAGGCCGGCGGTTCACTGAATTCCGCGCGGTTTCAATCCCTGCTCTCGCGGACGGTGAATAACGCGGTCCAGTTCGGTACGGCGGGGTACGCCAACCTGTTCCGCGGGTCCACCCTGTACAACGCCGCGGTCGACCCGACGACGGGCCAGCGTCTCACGCTTCCCCAGTACTTCGGCAATCAACTCATCAACCAGGTGGGAAACACGTTGGGTTCGTTCGGCCAGACGTTCGCCAGCGTCGGCAACTCCACCCTCTTCGCCAACGGGGCGACCGTCGCGACCCCCGAGGCGGCCCAGGCCTTCGCCGCGCAATACGGCCAGGCTCTCGGGCTGGTGGCGTCGCAAATCGGCGCGGGGCTTTCCCTGTTCCCCAACGCGGCCGCGGTGACCAATCCCCTGATCTTCTCGGACCTTTACATCCTGAGAACCCCTCAGGTCGGCCTCGCCCCCGCGCTGGGAGGCTTGACCTCCAGAGACGGATTTGAGACGGGCGTCCGCGACGCCATCGGGACTGGATTCCAGAACGTCGCCAGCCGCCTGGGAAGCGCCTTCGGTCTTCCCACCGGACAGAATTTCTCGATGCCCACCAACAACTTCACCAACGTGTTCGGTTCGCGGTTCTCCAACTTCGGGAACGGCTTCAACAACGGCTTCAACAACACCACGGGAAGCACCGGCTTTTACGGGTTCGGTACTCCTGGGATCGACTTCAACACCAACTTCTCGACGGGCTTCAACAACTACGTGACCACGCTCAACCAGAATCTGGGATTGGCCAACCCCGGAATCGGAACCGGAACCGGAACTGGAACCGGAACCGGAATCGGTATGACGGGATTGACGTGATCACGTCATGATGACAGGGACGGAATCCTCATTCCGATCCGTTGAGAGGAACGCCGACTCCGTCCCGTGAGATGAACCCACTTCATTTCTGGGGTGATACCAGGACAAGGGTATCACCCCAGCTCGCCTGGGCCGTGGACCAGGGTCGTTCCGCGTCATCCCTTCTTCGAGTCGACGTCGGGATCACTCAGTCGGCGCAGGAGCCTGCCGAACTTCCGGGGAACCCTGGGTCTGCCAAACTCGGGGAGCCTGGGCTCGAACTGCGGCCAGGTCAGCACGGTCAAACAGGATTCGTCCTGAAGGATCGCCACCAGCACCCGGTCGCGGTACAACCCCAGCGCGGCGACCGCGCCGTTCTCGGGGTTGCGGCCGAGGCGTCGGGTCCTGCTCAGGGCGGCTCGAAGCTCGGAGTCGGCCGAGGCGGGATCGACCCCGTAGCGTTCGATGAAACGCTCGAGGGCGTGGCGGGTCAGCCGGGCTCCGCCGTAGTCGCGCTGACCCGTCGGGGGCATCGGGTTGGCTCCCATCGCCGGGAAACGACGCGCCGCCGAAATCGGGCGCGTCGCCCGGACCGAACGTCAGTCACGTCACTTCGTGGAGACTTCGCCCGTCGCGGCCCACTGGGCCCCTCGGGCGATCCATGACTTCACGAGCGGGTCGCTCAGCGCCTCGACGTCGTGACCCAGGGCGCAGTTGAAGACCCGTCCCTTGCCGTACTGGTTCACCCAGACGACCGCCTCGTCCTTGCCGGTGACCTTCTTCGGGTCGGTCCCCTCGGGGTGTCGCTTGAGGTCGCTCAACGCGGTGGCCAGCACGACGCTGCCGGGGGTCAGCAACGAATTCGAATAGAGCTCGTCGCGGACATGCTCGAAACTCGCCGGCAGGCCCTCCGAAATCGGGTGCTTGACGTCGGTCTTCTTCACGGTGAACTGGTGCATCGGGCCGTGGAACCCCTGGGTTCGCCAGCCGCCGGCGATCGCCTTCTCAAATTCCTCCCAGTTTGGCCTCGCGAACGCGGCCGAGGAGAAGTGGTACACGACCAGCCCCTTGCCCCCCTTCACCGCGTTGAGAAACGCCTCCTTGTTCGCGTCGGACCATCGGGTGTCCTCGGCCCCCTGGGGCGTCTCCTTGTAATTCAACAGCAGGACGTCATATTTGGCGAGGTTTTCGGGCGTGAGGTCCTTCGCCGGGGTGGTGGTGACGTCGACCTGGAACCGATTCCCCTCGGAGAGGAAGTCTTTCAGGACCGGGGTGGTCTCCTTCCACTTGTGCCCGGCGACGTTGTCACCGGTGATGATGAGCAGCTTGACCGGCGCGCCGTCGGCGGCGAGGGCCGTCGCGCAAAAGGAAAAGGTCAGAGCGAGGGCGAGAAGGGGGCGTCGCATGGGAGTCTCTCCTGGGTTGGGGTCGGGGCCGGGACGGAACGCGATGGCTCCTGGTTTTCCAAACGGAAACGGCCTTCCTCGGACCCCGGCCGACGTCGGCTCATCCTATCGCAGCCGAGGGACGCGCCGGAAGACTCTCGCCCGATCACTCAGTGCCGAGTCGAGTCCTTATGGGTCTCGCCCTGGAGCGGGGGAGGTCGTTCGCCGAGAGGGCGGTGGGGCCCGCTCCCTCGGTCGCGATTGGAGCGCGGTCTGAGCGGAAAACGGCCCAGTCGCCCATCACGGTCGGCATTGACCGGGCGGCCGCTTCGGCTTAACGTGCCGAGCAAGGCCCGGTCCCATCCGATCATGGAAGGTCGGCTCGCTCGGGTTTTGTGGCCCAAGTCGCTCCCTGGTCGGCGATTGCGTGCCTCGCTTCCGAATGGACTCCTGGGGACGCCGGTTGGATCTGTCTCACGTTTTTGACCGATAGTATCTTTCGCGGGCCCCTTGGCGGATGGCCGGGATGGACCGCGCGCGAATCACGTCGTCACGAATCAAAGCGAGTCGCCCCACGGAGGGGGTTGAATGCGGCGCTGGGCCGTCAAAGCCGGGAGTGGGTGCATCCTGCTCATGCTGGGACTTCCCGGCTGCGCGGGCTGGGCTCCCTGGCGCGATCGTTCGGCCGAGCGGCGGGAGGCGATGGCGATCTCCGCGGAGATTCAGCGGTTGAGTCAGCAGGCGCAGGTCGCCATCGACGGCGACGACCCCCTCGCGGCCTCGGTGATCCTGGAACGGCTCGTGGTGGTGGCGCCGAAGTCGGCCGAGGCGCACCAGCGTCTTGGCCAGGTCTTGCGAGACCAGGGCAGGCTCGCCGAGGCCGAGGCCGCCTTCCGTAGGGCCTTGGATCTGGACCCCGAATACAGCGCCGCGATGATCGGGCTGGGAGCGATCGACGCCCGGTTGAACCGCCATTCCGACGCGCTGGAACGGTTTGACGCGGCGATCGAGATCGCTCCTCAAAGCGCCGAGGCCCACCGTTCCCGGGCCCGCGTGCTGGAGGCCCTGGGCAAGACCGACGACGCCCTGGCCGCGTACTTTCGGGCCTTGCAATTCGAGCCGAACGCCACCGACGTTCCGTTGCGGATCGCCACGTTGCAGCTTTCGAGAAATCAACCCGACCAGGCGCTGGCGAGGCTCGACACGCTGATCGACCAGCGCCCCGGTGACGCTGAGGCCCGTTATCAACGCGGCCTGGCCCACCTGTCGCTGAAGCATGCCGAGCTGGCGATCGCGGACTTGAAGGCGGCCGCGGAGAAGCTCCCCGGCCGTCCCGACGTGCTCTATCACCTGGCCCTGGCCCTGGCCGCGGGCCAGGAAACGACCGCCGCGCTGGAGGCCGCCGAGCGGGCCCTCAGCCTCGCTCCGACGTCCCAGGAGGCTCGAGCCCTGACGGAGCGGCTTCGGCGTTGAATCGACCGGCCGGGGCGGAGGCCAGAACCGGCCGGTCGAAGGGTGGCGGGATCGATCGAGGTTCCCAGGCCGGTCTTGGGAAAGGTCAGGGACCGGCGACCTGGCGGACCTTGGGATCTTCCGACGAGGGGATCGCGGGGCTGACCACGCCTCGGATCATCCGGATGCCGTGGGCGGGGAACACCCGGGGGACGTCGACCAGGTCGCTCGTCACGATCGGACTGGTCACGGGACGGCCGTCGGACCAGAAACCCAGGCGCTGGACGAGGGCCGTCTGATCGCCGAGGTCGTCGAGGGTCTGGCCGTCGAACGCCGCGCGCAGGGTCAGGTCGGCCATTGGCCAGAGGCCCGCCCGGTCGAACGCGTTGATCTCGGCGCGCTGCTTCTGCACGTTGGGTAGGAGCCCCTCGCCGGTGTCGAACGGGTGGTGAAACCCTGTCGAGAGGAAGTGGTCGGCCAGCAGGACCGGAATCCCGTGGAGGTCGGATCGATAAAACAGGAATCGCTTGCGCGATCGGGGCACGCTCGTGGTTTTCTCGAAGATCTCCCGGGCTCGGGCGTCGCCGACCACGACGTCGTTCTCGGCCACGGCGACGACGAGCAGGGTCTCGGCGGGGACGCGGGCCAGGTCGATCGCCGCGCTGGCGATCACCTCTCCAGGCATCAGCGTGATGACCGCCCTGGGCCGGGGCAGGCGCGATTCGGCCGCGACGGCGGCCATCTCCACGGCGAGGTTGCCCCCCGCGGAATGACCGATCAGGGCGAACTTTTTCCGGTTCGGTCGGACGTGCCCGGGAGCGGTCTCCAGAACGTCCAGCGCGTCCTTGACCGCGGCGACCGCGTTGGGCAGGAATCGCGCGGGGCGGGTGATCGGGTCGCGCTGATATCTCGGAAAGATCACGACGTTGCCCGACCGAACCAAATGGTTGATCCAGGCCCCGTAGGCCCCGGGGTTCACGGCCAGCCAGCCATGGTTGAAGACGACCACCGGAGCGCGTCGGGGAGTCGGTTCGGCCGGCTCGAAGAGCCAGTACGACCGACCTCCCGAGCCGTACTCCTCGCGACGCACCGCCTGGTGCGGGTAGGCGGGCTCGCCTTCGCTTTCGTTGGCGTCGATTGTCGCCGACGCCGGGGCGTCGATCCCGTCGCTGGGCGTCGGGCCGGCCGCCGCCGCCGTCGCGAACCACGGAGCCAGCGCGACGACGCCCATCGCGAGGCGCTCGCGTATCCCGATCCGTCGGGAGAACGTCCTGACGTGGACGCCCACACCGCGACCCGTCCTTGGGTTGCCGTTCATGGGGAGTTCCGTTTTTTGAGAAGGTCGGCCAGGGCGGGACTCGGCCCGCGAGACTGGCGCGGCTCAGTGTGTCGGGACTCCCCGAAAAGTCAACCGCAACTCAGCCGCGTCGCCGATCCGCTGAGAGCCGAACCCGAACCGTGACCCGTTCTCGATGCGCCGCGATCAGAAGAGATCGGCGATCGGCGTCCCCTGGGTGGCGGCGAAGGGGCGGTCCAGGCGGTCTCGGTACTCGGGGTTGGCCCCCAGGCCCATCGCCTGATACACCGTGGCGGCGAGGTCCGAGGGCCGCACCGGCGCGGTTTTGGGATAAGCCCCGATCGGGTCGGTCGCTCCCACGACGGTCCCGCCGCGAACCCCCGCGCCGGCGACGAAGACCGATTGCGAGGCCCCCCAGTGGTCGCGACCCGCCAGCGGCACCCCGGGAAGCTTCGAGATCCTTGGCGTCCTGCCGAACTCGCCAGCCATCACGATCAAAGTGCGCTCCAGAAGCCCACGCGCGGCGAGGTCGTCCAGAAGGGCCGAGAGGGCCTGGTCCAGCGGCGGCAAGAGCTTGTCCTTCAGGACCGGCCAGGCGCTTTGATGCGTGTCCCAGGTCTCGTTGTTGCCCAGGTTCACCTGAACCATCCGCGTGCCGGCCTCGACCAGCCTTCGGGCCAGCACCAGCGACCTGCCGAACTGGTGCCTGCCGTAACGGTCGAGCGTGCGGGGGTCCTCCTGGTGGACGTCGAAGGCCCTGGCGGTCTCCTTCGAGGTCAGAATCGCGAGCGCCTGACCTCGAAACCGATCGACCGAGGCGTCTTCCGCCCGGCGATCCAGCGCGCGCCGGTACGACTCGACGGCCCGAAGCAACGTGGCGCGCCGGCCGATCCTGGGCAGCGTGAGCCCCTGGGGAAGGTCCAGCCCAGGCGCCTGGAATTCGGCCGAGGGCTCCCCTTTGTGTTGGAAATTCAGGTTCTCGAAGTGGAAGCAGTTCGGGCAAGCGCCGTAGCCCCCCGAGCATTCCGGCGCCACGTTCAGGAGCATCGGGTCGTACTTGCCGTCCATCCGTCCGGCCATCTGCCCGGGGATCGTCCGACCGGTGCGATGGATCAACAGGTGCGGCAGCACGACCGCCGGCGGCACCTCCGACCGTTCGCCTCGCAGCGCGTAGGTGACCACCGCCGGCAGGCTCGGCCAGTCGTTATGCGTCGGCCGGTTCGGGTCGAAGCCCGTGGGCATCGCGTCGTGGCCGGTCAG
>JBFWRA010000218.1:0-6710 GCA_050249155.1 Isosphaeraceae bacterium
TATCCCAACGCCCCGGCGCTGCTGCCGACCGAGCAGAACGTCTCGGGGTGTCGCAGCCCGACGGTGAGCGCCCCGTAACCTCCCATCGAGAGGCCGTTGATCGCGCGTCCTTCGCGCGAGGCGATCGTCCGGTAATGGGCGTCGACGTGACCGACGAGGTCTTTCACCTGGGCGTCTTCCCAGGCCTCGCGCCGGTCTGGACCGGTCTCCGACCAGTTGACGTACCAGGAATTGCCGCCGTCGGGGAGCACGACGATCAGGGGGTAACCCTGGACCGACTCCTCCACGCCGTGCTTGCTCCAACTGGTGAAGTCCCCCGAGAACCCGTGCAAGAGGTAGAGCACCGGGTAGCGTCGGTTCGAACCCTCGTAGTCGGCCGGTAGGATCACCCGGCAACGGAGAGTCCGGCCGACCGAGGGGCTTTCATAGGTGACCGTGGTCGCGTTTGGAGACGCGGCCAGAGACCGGACCGGGGTGGTTGACGCGGCCAGCGAGAGCATCGCGCTGGCGAGAACCAGGCGGCCAAGGCGCATGGGGAGACCCTCCGACGTCGATCGCGCGAATGGGGAAGCGCACCATGGTCGCACAGCCGCCTGGACGCTCCAAGCCGTCGCCCCGTCGGTCGGTCGATGGGCCGACCGGGGAGCTCGGCGCCGAGGTCCTCGGTTCGATCCGCCTTCGGGAACAGTCCGGCGATCACTCGCCGGGTCCTGGGGAGTCTGGGTGCCCGGATCCACCTTGGGAGGCGGATTCCCAACCTGTTTCTCAAGACGTGGGGAGCCCCACCACGCGTGATCCTGGGCAACCCGTCTTAAGAATCGCGCGTGGGAAAAAGCTTCCGTCCCCTTTTAGGAGAGGAGGACGCGGCCGGGGTGGGTTTCGGTCGGATCTTCGACGCGGATGGGGCGGTCGATGAAGGCCTGGATGGTCTGGACGTTCGTGCGAAGGTGCTCGGTGATCTCGGAGACCGAGTACGCGCTGGGGCCCTCGGCCAGAGCCAGGGGAATGAGGATCTGGTCGGCGGAGTGGGGATCGACCGCGGCGCTGGGGGCGGAGAGGTGGGCGAGAAGCTCGTCCACGGCCTCGTCGGCCACGGTTTCGGCGGGCTTGCCGCGCTCACCCAGGCCGACGAACGTCGCCGGGGCGAGACCCTCGGCGGAGAACTCGGCCGAGAGGTGGATCGCCGCTCCCGGCGAGGGGGCGTCCCATTCGACGGGATCGATCTGAACGGCGACGTCGATTCCGGCCTCGGCCAGGCGCGCGGCGGCCCTGTCGCGGAGGCGCTCGGCGATCTCGGAGCTGAGTCGGGCCACGCCGGCCTCGCCTCGGATGCGCACCAGCGTTCCCCGGTCGATCAGCGAGATCGGCCGAAGGGTCGCGGGCTCGATCCAGGCGTCGAGCATGCCCCCCCCTCGGGGATAAAAGCCCGCGCTGGGCATCGTCAAGGCGACCGGCGCGCCGAGCGTGGCGAGGTGGGCCCGCCAGGTGTGATGGAGGAAGGGAAACGACGGGGCCTTGAGGTTGAACGTTCCGCCGGTCAACGTGACCCGGACCGCGGAGTTCGCCCGAAGAGCGAGCGGCAAGTGGAGCGTCTGAAGCACCAGGGCGGTCGAGCCCGCGGTGCCGACGTCGATGCCGAGGTCTCGGGCGTCACAATCCCCGGGCCGGAACGTGAGGTCACGGCTTCCGACGACACCGCCGGTGACCTCGGCGTTCCCCAGTTCCGCCGCGGCCTTGACCGCCGTGAGGTGCTGCGGCCGAAGCCCTGGCTTCTCGCGATTGGCCCGGACCTTCACCAGGCGGAACGGTCGGCCGGTGAGCAGCGAGAGGGTCAGCGCGGTCCGAAGGATCTGGCCTCCCCCCTCGCCCCGCGACCCGTCCAGTGTGACCAGCTTCGGTCTTGGCGTGGGGTTCGGTTTTGGTTCCGACATCTGGGCGACCCTCCCCGACGACTGGCGACGCGCGTGTTTTCCGTTCGATCCTCGAAGGAACTCTCGAAGGAGCGCCAGGTGCGGCCCTCGCGGCGCGACCAGGGCCCCGAGTTCGTCCGACGTCGAGTCGTGCCCGGCGTGGGTGATCCAGCGCTTGCCCGAGCTCGACGCTTGGCGTGGCCATTCCATTGGCTGTGGACTCCTGAGGTGGGGAGCGGGTTCGGCGTGGTCGTCCTGAAATCAGTCAGGCGCGTCGACCGGGTTCACGTCGTCTTCGATCCTGGCCGGGGTTTTCGGGGTCTCGGACTTCGGCGGCTCGACCGCCTTGTCCCTGTTCCAGCCGAAGAAGGCGGGAAGTTCGGGGGGCTCGACCGGCTCAAGCTGGCTCTCGGGGACGGGCAGGCTGCCTGGGGTGCCCATGTTCGTCCGCCTCGCCCAGACCAGGAGCACCTTTTGCACGATTCGGTCGCTGTTGGGCTCGGCGTGGGTGAACAGAAACGCGCCAAGGCTGCTGGGTCGGTCGGGCAGGCATCCGATGACGGCGACCTGGCCCGGTTGCAGGGTGACGGTGGCGGCGAGGTCGCGGAGCGTGTCCTCCTGCTGGCCGTCCTTGAGCATGAACTGCATCGTGTTGACCGTCCCGGCGTTGTTCGGGAGGCTGTCGTAGCGTCTGAGGATCGGGCCGTGGTGGATCTCGGGGACGAACCTCAAGGCGACCCCGGTCGGCCCTTCCTGCTCGGTCGTGAGGCGGAGCCAGCCGCCGGCGTCCTGGTAGTCCTTGCCAAAGGCCCTGGCGTTCTGGTTCAGGAGCAAACTCGCGGTGGGGCGCGAGTCCGCCAGGGCGATCAGGGTGTTCGACCCGTCGGGCAAGTTGAACTCGGCGGGATCGATCTTGTTCGGCGGCGGGGCGTGGACCGCCTCGTCGACCTCGGCGGGGAGCCCGCCGGTCAAAACGCCGATCCGCATGCCGTTGGCTTCCAGAAGCCGGCGCGTCTCGCCGGGCACCGTCTGCTCGTCGGCGACGTTCCAGATCGCCTCGTTCACCACCGGATCATGGAGAGGCTTGGACAGATACACGACCGTGAGGAGGCAGCGCTTGGGCTCGATGATCTGGCCGGTGTTCCCGAACTGCCCGAAGAGCGTCTCGGTCACCCGCCGCGGGGTGGACTTGTTGAGCGCGCAGCCCGCCACGGCCGTCGAGATCGCGACGACCAGGGCCAACGACCATTTCGTTCGCATGGGCGGAATCCTTTCCGCGACACCCGTTTCCTTCGCGACCGCCAGGCGGTCGCGATGAGGATCCCCATCCGTGGGTATGTGGGAGCCGACAAGCACGGTGGCCTGGGCACGTGGGGTGGTCACGACGTGGAATCAGCCCACGCGCCCGACCGCCCAGGTGGGGGAGTCTAGAGCGTGGAACCCCGGTCGTCAACCGCAATCGCCCGAGGCGGAGCGTCGCGGTACGTTCGTCGCGACGCGGGCCGGTATAATACGGCGACGTCGCTCCCGTCGAGGGCGGCGCGGCGTCCCCGGGATCCGGGGAGGCCGCCCGATTCGTAGGAGTGGTTCTCACTGAAGGATGGCAATGATATGATGACGCGTCGACACTGGTTCCGTCGAAACGCGGGCGCGCTGGGAGCGCTGGCCTGGGGGAGGGCCGCGTTCGCGCGGGTCGCCGACGTGACGGTCGCGGCCATGACGGACAAGGCCGTCGCCTTCTTGAAGCTCCGTCAGGACGCTTCCGGGGCCTGGTCGGCGACCCGGAACGAGCCGGGGATCACGGCGCTGGCGGTCACCGCGCTGTTGAGGTCCAGGCGGGTCACACCGGCGGAGCCCACCGTGACCCGCGCGCTGGGCTACCTGGAACGGTTCGTGGGGCCCCAGGGGGGACTTTCGGAAGCCGCGCACGCGAACTACGCGACGGCCATCGCGCTGATGGCCTTTCAGGAGGCCAACGCCGGGGGCCGGTACGACCGGCTCATCAAGGACGGTCAGTCCTTCCTCAAGGCGAAACAGTGGGACGAGGCCGAGGGCAAGGGCCCGAACGACCCCTATTACGGCGGCGCCGGTTACGGCGGCAACAACTCCCGACCCGACCTGTCCAACACGTCGTACTTCCTCGAAGCCCTTCGCGACACCGGGCTGCCGGCCGACGATCCCGCGTTGAGGAAGGCGATGGTCTTCGTCTCGCGCTGCCAGAACCTCAAGAGCGAGTTCAACGACCAGCCCTGGGCCGACAAGGTCGACGACGGCGGTTTCATCTACACCGCGGCCAACGGCGGCCAGAGCATGGCCGGCCCGCCGGACGCCAACGGCGGTTTGCGTTCTTATGCCAGCATGACTTACGCCGGCCTCAAGAGCATGATCCACGCCGGACTGACCCGTGACGATCCCCGCGTCAAGGCGGCCATCACTTATATCCAGAAGCACTACACCCTGGATGAGAACCCGGGTCTGGGCCAGCAGGGACTCTATTACTACTATCACACCTTCGCCAAGGCGCTGGCCTTGCTCGGCGGGACGACGTTCACCGACGCCGAGGGCCGCGACCACGACTGGCGGGCCGAACTGGCCGACGCCCTGGCCAAACGCCAGAATCCGGACGGAAGCTGGGTCAACCCGGCCGACCGCTTCATGGAGGGAGACCCCAACCTCGTCACCGCCTACGGCCTGCTCGCCCTGGCCCACGCCAGGCCGAAGTGACCCGGGGACCGGATCCCCTCTTTCCAGAATTCGAGGGCTCCGGGCGCTTGCGTCGGGGGCCCGGCTCGGGAACACTGTGAAACAGGCTTGAAACAAGTTCCCGAAATGCCCGTGAGGGGTGGCTTGGGCCTCGGTACTACGAGGCCCCAGCCACCCGACGAGAATCGTGGGCTCCGGGCGCTTGCGTCGGGGGCCCGGCTGATTCCCCGCGTCTCCCAGGGGTGCCGACGGCAAACCCGCCACCCGGACCTTCTCGGTCGACGAATTCGCCGAACGCGCGGGCCGGTCGTCAGCCGATCACGGGTTTTAGGAGTCGGAGATCGGCGGGAAAGTCCAGCGGTTCGGCCACGTCCTCAGCGCCCACGAGTCGCGGGAGTCCCCCGACGCGCCCCCCTTCTCGCGAGGGATCAATAGCCTCCAACTGTTTCACGACGACACCCGATGGTGGGTCGTGACGATCTTCTGGGACTCCGAAACCCCCGGGCGACCGATTCCGGCGGAGTACCTCAACCAACCTTGATCGGATGGTGGACGATCCGATTGGCCGTCCGTCGGAAAAAACCCGAGAAAGCGTCGCCGACGTTACGGGATTGACGCTTCTAACCTCTGTCCGGAAGTGACGTGAGTGACCCGCCGCGCGCCAGCCCGACGCGACGACGGAACCGGGTCCAAGGAATGACCAAAGGGGTCGGGCGGTTCTCAGCAGGGAGACGCATCCATGAGACTTTTTGGCAAGTTCGCTCTGGCGCTGGGCATCGTGGCGCTGTCGGCCTCTCCGGCCTGGGCGCAGGGACGTGGCGGTTTCGGCATGATGGGCATGGGCGGCGGGAGCCGACTGCTCACCAACGAAGGGGTTCAAAAGGAGATCAAGGCGACCGAGGACCAGATCTCCAAGCTCAACACCCTGGGCGAGGAACTGGGGGCCAAGGGTCGCGAAGCCTTCCAGGGCTTCCAGGACCTGGGCGACGAGGAACGCCGAGAGAAGATGGCCTCCGTCAGCAAGATGATGGCCGAGGAGGTCGAGAAGGGGCTCAAGGAGATCCTCAAGCCCGAACAGGTCAAACGGTTCCAGCAAATCGAGTTGCAGCAGGCCGGGTACGCCGCCTTCGCGATGCCCCGAGTCTCCGCCGCTCTGAAACTCACCGAGGAACAAAAGGAAAAGCTGGCCGGCGTCACCGAGGATATGGCCGGCGCGATGCGCGAGGCGTTCCAGGCGGCCCAGGGGGACCGCGAGGCGATGATGGCCAAGATGCGTGAGCTGCGCAAAGAGGGCATGGACAAGGCCGTCGCCGTCCTGACCGACGAGCAGAAGGCCACCTGGAAGGACATGACCGGCGAGCCGTTTGAAGTTCAGTTCCAGCCTCGCCGGCCGAACTGACCGTCAAGAGGGGAACCTCGGAATGGTCTGACCGACCGTACTGATGACCGGGACGCCGCGGGCCGTTACCATAAGGCCCGCGACACCCGGTCATCGTCGTTTCGAACCCATGACGGACCAGACCCACGACCCGTCCCAGGAGCCCCACTCGATGCGTCGACGAACCCTTGGACTGTCCCTCCTGGCGACGGCGTTGGGGGGCCTCTCGGCGTCCTCGGGCGCGGCCGACCGCCCGAACGTTCTGGTGATTGTTTCCGACGACCACGGGCTGGAACTGGGCTGTTACGGCCACCCGGTCCTGAAGACTCCGCACCTCGACCGGCTCGCGGCGGAGGGGACCCGGTTCCGCAACGCCTTTTGCACCACCGCCAGTTGTAGCGCGAGTCGTTCGGTGTTGCTCACCGGCCTGCACAACCACGCCAACGGCCAGTACGGCCATCAGCATAGCGTCCACCACTTCTCGGCCTTCGGCACGGTCAAGAGCCTTCCCGTGATCCTCGCCGAGCACGGTTACCGGACCGCCAGGGTCGGCAAGTACCACGTGGCTCCCGAGTCCGTTTTCGCCTTTCAGACCAAGATCCCCGCGCCCGGGGGCGCGCGGCACACCGTGCGAATGGCCGAGGCCTGCCGGGAGTTCGTGGCGGACAGGTCGTCGCCGTTCTTCCTCTACTACGCCACCGCCGACCCCCACCGCGGCG
>JBFWRA010000219.1:0-6707 GCA_050249155.1 Isosphaeraceae bacterium
GCTCTTCCGATCTGTGCGAAGTTGCCCGCGACGGTGAAGTTCGCCGGGAGGATCGGCCCGACGGTCGTCACCCCGTGCTCGGTGACGCTGAGGGTGGGGATGAACGTGGCGTCCCAGCGCTGGCCGTCGGAGAACAGGTCGGTGATCGCCAGGTTCTGGAAGGCGAAGTAATCCGAGATCTGGAAGGTCAGGGTGTACTCGAGCCGGTCGCCGGGGCTCGGGCCCGTCGCGCCGACGTCGGTGGCGACGGCCACGGATTTCTGGATCGCGATCGACTTGTTCGTCAACGTGTGGTCGACGAGCAGGTCGTCGCTGACGGCCCGGACGGCGGGGTCTCGGCCGTCGGTCGGCGTCCAGTCGCCGTGGGCGCACATGTCGCTTAAAGAGACGACGTCGTCGCCGGTCGCCGCGTTGATGACCGGCGCGCCCCCCGCGTCGTTGAGTGGGACGTAAAAGCTGAAGATGAGGGTGGCGTCGGTGGTCGAGGTCGTGCCGGTGACGCTGGAGAACCTTCGGGTCAGCGTGCCGCCGGGGGTGCTGGTGCTCGGAGTCGAGAGGGCGGTGGTGGAGACGGGCGCGCCGTGGGCGAGCGTCGAGTTGACCAGCAGGAACTGGAGGTTGGGCGGCAGGTCCTGGGTCAAGTCAAGGTTGGTCAGCGTTTGGCCGTTGGCGATATCGGCGTCGATCCGGTATTGCCTGGGGAAGTTCGGTCCGGTGGCGGTCTCGTCCTCGGGGCCGACGTAGGTGGTGATGAGCTGGATCACCTTGGGGGTGACGCTTCCCCCGGTGGTCAGCCCAATGATCGAGGGGTCGGTCGTGGGGTTGTCCAGCGCGTCGTCGCCGTAACGAAATCCTCCCCTGGCGGAGATGGTCAAGGGGGTGTTCAGGTCGGCGAGGTTGCTGAGCTGAGCGTTGACCTGGATATGGGCGACGCGCTGGTCTGCCGTGAAGCTGCCGAAGGGGAGCTGCAAGACGACGAGCTGGTTTCCTGGCGTGCCGCTGACCACGACCGCCGCGCCCGTGTTGGTTCTGGCGTAAGGGTGGGTCGCCTGCCCCGCGCCGTTGAAGGTCAGCACGGTGGCGGCGACCGGGGTGCCCAGGAACGTGGCCGAGGTGAAGGTGACGCCGTCATCGAGGGCCGCGCCGGCGCCGTCGGCCCCGATGGTCGGCAGGAAGAGGTCGACGTAAGGGCCGAATCCCGGGTCCGTCGGCGAGGTGTTGTCAAATCCGACGGTGAACTGAAGGGTCTCTCCGATCATCGCCCGCGAAGGAAGGTCCAGCGTCACCGTCGGGATCGCGGAGAGGACGGTCCGCGACTCCAGGAGTTCCACCTGGGGCCGTCGCGTTCGAGCGGCCCGCCGCCGTCGACGCGTTCGCGCCGACCCGTCCCTGGTTTCGTCGAAGTGATCGGTATCGCGAGTTTTTCGGCACATGTGGCTCGTCGTCCTTAGCGTCCTGGAGCGGTCCCATGGAATGTCGTTCCGGCCGATTTGAGAGACCGAAGCACCGGCATGCCCCAAACCTAGAACACCTCGACCCAAACCAGGACCAACGACCCCTCCTCGTCGTCGCGACCCGGATCATCGGTCTCCTCGTCGCGACGTTCCGCCCGCGCCTCGTGGGCCGCTCGAATCACCCCAGGCGGCGCTCCGAACAATCGAGGTCTCGCCCGCGTAAAGGCGGCCCCGCGTCTCAGGCCGACCGGCGGCGGCTTGCGATCGCGGGGGGATTCGTTAGGCTACGCCGTCACCGAGATCCGACGACCTCGACGCATCCCCAACCCCAAAGGCTGAACCTTGACCCCGACGCAACCCGACCAGGGCGCGGAACCGCCGCCCCGAACCGAGTACACCAACGTCAACGTCCGCCTCGGTTTGTGGCTTTTCGGCGTCTACCTCGCCTGGTACGCCGGGTTCATGGCGCTCAGCGCCTTCGCCCCCCACCTGATGAGCGCGAGACCACTCGGTGGCCTCAACACGGCGATCCTTTATGGCCTGGGCCTCATCGCCCTGGCCTTTTTCCTGGCGATGGTCTACGTGGGCCTCTGCCGGCGAGGCGACCAGAAAGTCGGCCCCCAATGATTTACGAACATTCCTGGACGGCGGTGGCGGTCTTCGGCGTCTTCGTGGTCAGCGTTCTGGCCCTGAGCTTCTTCCTGGGCGCCCGGGCGAAGTCCTCGCACGGCTACTTCGCCGCGCACGGCCAGATCCACTGGTTCGTCAACGGAATCGCTTTCGCCGGCGACTACCTGTCGGCCGCGTCGTTCCTCGGCATCTGCGGAATGATCGCCTTTTATGGTTATGACGGGTTCCTCTACTCGATCGGCTACCTCGCCGGCTGGGTGGTCGCCCTGTTCGTGATCGCCGAGCCGCTGCGGGAACTGGGCCGGTTCACCTTCGCCGACGCCCTGAACAAGCGGTTCGGCTCACGGGGAATCAAGTGCTCCGCGGCGCTCAGCACGCTGGTGGTCAGCCTGTTTTACCTGATCCCGCAAATGGTCGGCGCCGGGACGCTGGTCCGGCCGCTGCTGGGACTGTCGCACCAGGCGGGCGTGCTGACCGTCGGGGTGGTGGTGGTCCTGATCGTGGTGACCGCCGGGATGGTCTCCACGACGTATGTGCAGTTCATCAAGGGGGCGATGCTGGTCGTCTTCTGCGCGCTGTTGACCGTGATGATTCTGCGACGAGGCCTGTCCACCGAGCCTGGCCATCCCGACGTGCCCGCCGGAGCGCTGGAGCCGGTCTCGGCCGCGAAGTTGGGCGAGGCCGCCGGGGCGACGATCTTGCCAGAGTCCGGCGGCTGGGCGGGCAAGCCCTACGTCCGGGTCCGCCAGGAGGCCAGCGGCGCGGTGGCCGTCTACCGCGCGATGGACCCGGCCGGCGCCACGCTGCGACTCTGTCAGACCCTGACCGTCTCGCCGGCGGGCCAGACGCTGGCCAACGGTCTCCCGCAAGGCAAAGGGCCGGGACAAGCCGACCTCTGGCCGGTCGGACGGATCGCGACACTTCCCGATGGCGCGACGCGCTCCGGTCCGCTTGGCCCCGTCGAGTTCCTCACGACGCTTCAGGACTCCGAGGTCGAACTCTGGAAGTCGGAGAAGGTCAAGGAGGAGGACGGTGCGACGACGACGGTCTACTATCCGGCGATCACCTCGGGGGACGACGTCCTGACGCCAGGTGGCAGCCCCACGTTCAAGGGGGTCCGTGGCGACAAGCTGACCGACAAGCTCGACTTTCTCTCGCTGATGTTGGCTTTGTTTTGCGGAACGGCCTCGCTGCCCCACATCTTGATCCGCTACTACACCGTGAAAGACCAGGAAGCCGCGCGACGAAGCACGATCATGGGAATCGCGGCCATCGGCGTGTTTTACGTCCTGACGCTGTACCTCGGCCTGGGCGCGATGATCGGCGGGTCGCTCGACCCCACGAACTCGAACATGGCCGCGCCCCTGCTGGCCAGGACGTTCGGAGAATTCCCCTTCGCGGTGATCTCCGCGGTCGCCTTCACCACGGTGCTCGGGACCGTCAGCGGCCTGATCCTGGCCGCCAGCGGAGCGGTGGCGCACGACCTGATGGAGGACGTGCTGGGCCTGAGGTTGCCCGACCGCGGCAAGGTGCTGGCCGCGAAGATCACCGCCGTCGTGGTCGGCCTGGCGGCCATGGCGCTCGGAGTGGTCTTCGAACGGATGAACGTGAGCTTCCTCGTCGGCTGGGCGTTCAACGTCGCGGCCTCGGCCAACCTGCCGTCCCTGGTGATGCTCCTGTTCTGGCCGGGAACGACCAAGCGGGGAATCACCGCGGCGATCATGGTCGGCATGCTCACGTCATTGGCCTGGATCTTGCTCAGCGCCCAGGCGTTCGTGGACGTCTACGGCCTCTCGCCGGATCGGGCTCTGGTGCCGTTCAGCCAGCCGGGACTGGTCACCATCCCCCTCGGGTTCGTCGTGCTGGTGGTGGTCTCGCTGCTCACAAAACCGAGGCCCGTCGGCGAAAGCCCGAGCTGAGAACGCGGGGAACGGGAACCGCTCGCCAGGGTGGGGAGCGCCCGGGTAGACTTCAGCGTGTTCCATCAGGGGGCTTGCCCAAACCGAACGACCCCAGGAGCTGATCGTCCATGTCCCTCGAACACGAACACGGCGCCAACGCCGTCGATCGCCGCGCGTTCCTTCAGGCCGGCGCGGTCGCCGCCGCCTCGACGGCCGCCGCCACCAGCGCGCGAACCTCCGGCCAGGACGTCCCCAAACAGCCCGGGGCGATGGAAGTCCCGCGTCGGAAACTCGGCAAGACCGGGGTCGAGATCACGATGCTCGACCAGGGGGCCGTCCGGAGCACGGCGCTGGAGCGCATCCTGCGGTTCTCGTTCGCCAGCGGCGTCCGGGTCTTCGACACCGCCAAGGTCTACGGCAGCGAGCCCGACTTCCGCAAGTGGTTCGAGCGCGAGCCGACCGTCCGCAAGGAAATCTTCCTCGTCACCAAGGACGAGCCGAAGACCCCGCGCGACATGCTCAGGATGATCGACCAGCGGCTTGAAACCCTTGGCACCGACTACATCGACCTGTTCTTCATCCACGGACTGGGGGACCATCACTCGCTCGACCAGGCGATCAACTTCGTCAAGGGAGCCGAGTTCAAGGAGGTCGCCGAGGCGATCCGAAAATCGGGCAAGACGAGGTTCGTCGGCTTCTCCAGCCATCACAAGGACCGAGCCCCCATCATTCAGGCGGCGGCCGAGGGGGGGATCGTCGACGCGATCATGCTTCAGTACCGCCCCTGGCTGGACAAGGACTCCCCGCTGAACAAGGCGCTGGACGCCTGCTTTGAGAAGGGGGTCGGCCTGATCTCGATGAAGCAAATCGCGGGGAACTTTTTCGGCGATCGTCCCCAGGGGGATATCCTCAAGGAGGTCGCCCAGCGCGTGCCGACGCTCGCCGAGAAGAAGCTCACGCCGTTCCAGGGCTTGCTCCACGCGATCTGGACCGACGAGCGAATCAGCTCGGTTTGCGTCTCGATGCGAAACACCGACCAGATCCGCCAGAACGTCGACGCGGCGCACCGTTTCGAGCCGCTCAAGGCCGCCGCGATGATCGAGCTGCGCAACGCCGTGGCCGCGCACGGGCCGACCCTTTGCGCCGACTGCGACGGCCGTTGCTCACTGGCCGCGGGCACTCGGGCGGAACTGGGCAACTTAACCCGCTATCTGACCTATCACCAGCACCTCGGCGATCGTCAGGAAGCCCGCGCGCGTTACGCCGAGCTGTCCGCGGAAGCGCGCGACTGGGCCGGGGCCGACCTCGAAGCCGCCCGGAAAGCCTGTCCCAGCGGGCTTGACTTCGCCAGCCTGCTGCCCGAAGTCGACCGCAGGCTCGCCTGATGGTTTTGGCTTCGACCCGCGCGGCGTTCAAGTGCGCGCACCGCGCGGGTGGATTGCCATGACGTGGTTAAACTCCTCAAGCGGAGGGACCCGGCCGACGGAACTCGCTGGCGAGGCATTGCTGGCCAAACTCGTCGTTCGTGGGTACGTCGTCGATCAGAGCCCTGAGATTCGGCGATACCTCGACGCCCGAAACGCCAACGCCGCGACCTTCCTGGAGAACGACTTGCTCTTGCGGGAGGATCCCAGGAAGCTTGAGGTCATTGAGGAATACTTGCACATGTTCAGCGCAAAGTGATCTTGACGGACACGCTTACGCCCTGGGAACTTGAAGTTCACGTCAAGAAGTTCATGCTCGACCACCGGAGACGGCTCGGCATTTCGGATGACGACGCCCACTGGCTTCGCGTTTGGCTCGAGACCGCCAGGAAGCTTGAGGAGAAACCCCCAGGTTGACCGCGAAACCGATCGAGGTCTTCACCCTTGGGAGAAAGCGGGTCGTCGTCTGTCGGGTGCCTGACGGAACCGCCCTGGAATTCCTCGGCTGTGTCCTCGACTTCTACTCCCATGGTCGTCCGTCGGGACGAATTCGCGTCGAGGGGATCTCCACGGCCAGCCGCGCGGGGGCGAGGGAATTCGACTTCAGCTATTCCGGCGACGAGATCCAACCCCATCAACTCGGCGACCGATCAATCTTGACCGATGGGACATTCGAGGAAGCGTGCCGGGCGATGGCAGCGACCCAACTCGTCTGACCCTACCCACGACCGTCCCGCGACGGGTCGATCCGTCACAGCGCCTCACCCACGATCGGCCGAACCTTCTTCAGTCGTGTGGGTGAACCACGCCCGCCCGTCGCAGTCTTCGCCACCGCCACTTCTGCGCCGCGAAGTAGAGGACCGGCAAGAAGACGTCGATGACCTCGTCGGCGATCAGAAGGCCGCCCAGCACCGGCGCGGCCATCGGCCGGACGACCTCCGAGCCGACCCCCGTGGCCCAGAGCATCGGCGCGATCGCGATGATCGTGGTTCCCTCCGTCAAGAGCTTCGGGCGGAGCCGGTGAATCGCTCCCTCCAGGATCGCCTCGCGCAGCTCGGCCTCCGAGCCGATCCGCTCCAGTCCTCCGCGCTCCGCGATCGCCTCGCGCAGGTAAACCAGCATGACGATCCCGGTCTCCGTCGCCATCCCGAAGCAGGCGATGTAGCCGACCCAGACCGCCACGCTGAAGTTGAACCCGAAGAGCCACTGGAAGATCGCCCCGCCGGCCAGCGCGCCGGCCACGCTCGTCATCATCAACGAAGCGTCAAGCCAGCTTTTGTAAGTCAAATAAAGGATCA
>JBFWRA010000220.1:0-6677 GCA_050249155.1 Isosphaeraceae bacterium
TTCCAATGGCCGCGCCGCCCTGGATCGGCCGAATCATGACGTCGGGAGCTTTGGTTGATGCGTCGATTTTTCTCAAAGACGTGCATTTTGGTGGCGGGACTGACCTTCTTGGTCGCCGGTTCGGCGGGCCTCGCGGGTTGCGGCGGTGAGCCGACCGGCGAGGATGCGTTTAGCCAGAAGTTCGAGGCCCCCGCCGGGGCTGGAACGGAGGCTGGTCCCATGCCCGACCCGGGCGCTGAGCGACGGGCGGAGATCGAGAAGGCGCAGAAAGAACCGCCCCCGAAAGCCGGTGGCAAGAAACGATAACCACAATTCCCCGCCAGAGGCGGTCCTCGCGTTCGAGGTCGGGTGGTCGGTCACCGTGACGTCGGGGCCAGGGTCGTCAAAGCCGAAATCCCCCCTTACCGCGCTCGTCCCCTTTTCCAGTCGAAGGAGATTCTTTTGATGCCATTTCGCAACGGGGCCCGACGGGCCTTCACGCTGATCGAACTGCTGGTCGTGATCGCCATTATCGCCGTGCTGATCGCCTTGCTCCTTCCCGCGGTTCAGTCGGCCCGAGAGGCCGCCAGGCGCATCCAGTGCGTCAACAACCTGAAGCAACTCGGGTTGGCCATGCAGAATTACCACGACGTCAACCTGGCGTTCCCCATGGGTGACCAGTGGGGCCTTTGGAACACGACTCCCGGCGGCACTGGCGGAAGCTGGGTTCGTCAGCACGCCGGCCCCTGGCTGTCGATGAGCCAGTATTTCGAGCAGGGCAACGTCTACAACAGCTTCAACAGCGAGGTCTTCCTGTACGTGGCGGCGAACTCCACGGTGAACGGATTCGGCCTCAGCATCATGTGGTGCCCCAGCGACGGTGAGGTCGCCAGCAAGCGCTGGCCCGGCGGCGCCGGAGACGGCTGGGACAATAGCCCCATCCCGATGACGTTCACCAGCTACGGCGCCAGCGTCGGCGTGCTTTACTACGACGCCGGCCGCAACCCGCCCGTCAACCTGGTCAGCTCGAACAGCGGCATCTTCCAGCACGCGGGTTGGCCCTCGTGGCGCGCTGGCACCGGCACCCCGGGCAAGGTCGTGGGGATCAACGAGATCACCGACGGCACCAGCAACACGATCCTCGCCGGTGAGAAGTGCTACACCAAGGCGATCCAGGGCGTGGCGTACCAGGACCCCAACTGGTGGACCACCGGCCTGCTGGGCGACGGCGCGTACTGCGCGATCTTCCCGCCGAACTACTTCAAGAGTCGCGCCGCCGCCGCCACCGTTCCCAACAAGGTGCCATCGGGCAACAACTACACCTCGCACGCGTCCAGCCAGCACCCGGGCGGCTGCAACTTCGTGTTCTGCGACGGCTCGGTGCGGTTCATCAAGGACACCGTCAACTCCTGGAACCCGCTCATGGTCCAGTACAACGGCCGCACCACCGCCTACTCGGGCGTGGGCGGGGCGTTGCCGGCTCACGGCGTTTTCCAGTCGCTGCACACCCGCGCCGGTGGCGAAGTCATCAGCGCCGACGCTTATTGATCCGTTTCTGAGCGTTTGAACTCTCGGGCCGGCCGGTGACGGACGTCACCGGCCGGCCTTTCGCTTCGATTGGGATCTCCCAGGAGCGAGGCATGCGAGGCCGGGCCGTGTTTCTGGGGCTGATCCTCACCGCGATGGTCGTCGCCGCGCTGCTCGGAGCGCTCGCCTGGCGATCGCGTCTCGATCGTCAGTTCGAGCTCGACCTGGCCGTCGCCCGAAAGGAACTCGTCGACGGACGCCACTTCACGGCCCTGGAGCGCCTTCAGGCCCTGGCCAGCCAGCGACCCGAATCGGGAGAGGTCCAGTATCTCCTGGGGATCAACGCCCTGGCCCGTGGTCGCGAGGACCAGGCCGAGGCCGCCTGGGGGAAGGTGCGACCCGGCGACTCCCCCCACTTCGGGTACGCCGCGCTGCATCAGGCGGAACTGGATCGAAAGCGCGGTCGATTGACTCGCGCCGAGGAGCGCCTCCGCGCCGGGTTGGCCGACCCTGGCTCGCATCGTCCCCGGGTTCGCTGGGCTCTGGCTCAACTGTTGATCCTTGAAGGCCGACGCGAGGAGGCCCTGCGTCTGCTGGCCGAGGGAATCCCCGAGCATCCCGAACCGGTCCAGGGGTTGAGGGACCTCGCCCAGATCGAGCGCGAGTCGTTCCCCGTCGAGTCCGCCCGAAACGAACTCGACGAGGCCATCCGGCGCGAGCCCGACGACGATCGGGCGCGACTGGGTCGAGCCCACCTGGCACTCCGCGCCGGCCAGTTCGACAAGGCCAAGGCGTTACTCGACGGCTGCCTGAAGCGTCGACCCGACGACGTTCCCTGCTGGGAACTCGCTCTGGACTGGGGCCTGGAGACCGGCGCGGCCGACGTGGTCGCTTTGGCCCTGTCCCACGTGCCCATCTCGCCGAAACGGCTCGGGCGTGCCCAGGAGATCCGCGCGTGGGCCGCCCAACGTTTGGGGGACCACGACGCCGAGCGCGAGGCGCTCGAAGCCTGGAGCGCTCTGGAGCCCTCCAACCCCGTGCCTCTGGAACGCCTGGCGGCCCTGGCCGTCAAGAGGGGAGAGCCGGAGAAGGCCGCCGCCTACCGCGACCGTCGGGCCGACCTCAACGTCGCGATCGAAGCGTACCTTCAAAGCCTGGTCAACGCCGATGCGACGTCCGACCCGCTCGGGATGCTTCAGCGCCTGGAGAAACTGGGCTGGCGGACCGACCTGGCCTACTGGTCGCGCCTGGCCAATCGCCCCCCACCTCCGGAACCTTCGCTTCCTCCCGGCGAGACGCTCGCCCAGGCTTACCCCGAACTGCTCCCCTTGCTGGGGGCCGTCCGCCCGCCGGACTCCCCGACCGCGACCCCGACCGCGGGACCTCGATTCGCCGAGATCACGTCATCCAGCGGCGTCGACTTCGTCCATCGCACCGGCGCGGGCACGCTTCGGCCGATTCCGCCGGTCACGATGGGGGGAGGCGTCGCGACCCTGGATTACGACGGCGACGGTTGGCTCGACCTTTACCTCGTTCAGTCCGGGACGTTTCCGCCGGACCGCGAGACGGCCACGATGGGAGATCGGCTCCACCGCAACCGAGGGGACGGCACGTTTGAAGACGTGACCAACACTTCGGGCCTGAGCCAGTTCCGAGGCGGCTACGGCCACGGAGTCGCCGTCGGCGACGTCGACGGCGACGGTCACCCCGACCTGTTCGTCACGCGCTGGCGCGCCTACGCCCTCTACCGCAACCGAGGGGACGGCACGTTTGAAGACGTGACCGAACGTTGGGGCCTGGCCGGTGACCGCGACTGGCCCACCTCCGCGGCGTTCGCCGACCTGGACCAGGACGGCGACCTGGACCTTTACGTCTGCCACTACCTTCAATGGGACGAGGCCGACCCGAGGAACTGCCTCGACCCGGCCGACCCGTCGAAGTACGCGTGCAGCCCCAGGAGTTTCCCCGCGTTGCCCGATCATTTGTTTCGGAATGACGGCGGCCGATTCACCGACGTGACCGAGGCGTCGGGCATCGTCGACCGCGACGGTCGAGGACTCGGCGTCGTGGCGTCGGACCTCAATGGGGACGGCCTGGTGGACCTCTTCGTCGCCAACGACCTCTCGGCCGACAACCTCTGGATCAACCGCGGAAACCTGACCTTCGAGGATCGAGGTCTGGAGGCTGGGGTCTCCGGCAACGAGTCGGGGGGCCACCAGGCGGGCATGGGGATCGCCTGCGGCGACGTCGACGGTGACGGCCTTCCCGACCTCGCCGTGACCAACTTCCTCGGCGAGTCGACCAGCCTTTTCCGCAACCTCGGCGGCGGGTCGTTCGCCGACCAGAGCGGGCCTTCGGGGATCCGATCGGCCAGCCGATTCCTGCTCGGCTTCGGCGCTTCGTTCCTCGACGCCGACGCCGACGGCCGACTCGACCTGCTCACGGCCAACGGCCACGTTCACGACGGGCGTCCCAATTATCCCTGGAAAATGCCCGCGCAGCTTCTGGCGGGGCGGCCCGGCGCGCGGTTCGAGGATGTCTCCCCACGCGCGGGGGACCCCTTCCAGGTCCTCCACCTGGGCCGAGGACTGGCCACGGGCGACCTCGACAACGATGGGCGCGTGGACGCCGTCCTGGTTTCGCTGGACGAGCCGGTCGTCCTGCTGAGGAACGTCACCGAATCGCCCGGCCATTTCGTGACCCTGTCGCTGGAAGGGACGGCCTCGAATCGCGACGCCGTGGGCGCGGTCGTGCGGGCGGACCTTGGGGGCGGCGAGGTGATCACCGGGTTTCGCAACGGCGGGGGGAGCTACCAATCCTCGTGCGACCCTCGGATTCATCTGGGACTGGGACAGGCGTCCCGGGTGGACGCTCTGGAAGTCCGCT
The DNA here is from genome assembly GCA_050249155.1 of Isosphaeraceae bacterium. Lineage (GTDB taxonomy): Bacteria > Planctomycetota > Planctomycetia > Isosphaerales > Isosphaeraceae > JBFWRA01. Next base: position 4,393 of record JBFWRA010000220.1, read on the forward strand.
GGCCTTCGGGTAATGTACAGCGGTTCGGCCCCTTGGAATCGGGCCGAGGGTATCGGATTCGGGAAGGGGACGGCGAGCCGACCCCGCTGCCGGGATGGGAGACGCGATGAGCGACGCGCCGGGTGTGTCCGAGGCCAAGGGGGAGACCTCCGCGTCGTCGCGGATCGTCTCGATGGATCAGTTTCGCGGCTACACCGTGGCGGGGATGTTCGTGGTGAACTTCCTCGGCGGTTACGCGGCGATCCACCCGGTGATGAAGCACAACAACAACTACTTCAGTTACGCCGACTCGATCATGCCGAGCTTCATGTTCGCGGCGGGTTTCTCGTACCAGCTCACGGCGCTCCGCCGGTTGCGACGCCTCGGCGCGATTCCTTACGGCAAGTTCATCGCCAGAGGGCTGGGACTGGTCCTCGTCTCTCTGATGATGTACGGGTTCGGCGAGTCGTTCAAGACGTGGGACCAGGTCACTTCCGAAAAGGTGAGCGTGTTTCTCGCCAGGCTCGTCAAGGCGAACCTCTGGGAAGTGCTGGCGATCATCGGCGTCTCGCAGATCCTGATCCTGCCGTTCATCGGACGAGGACCAGGAATCCGCGCGGCCGCCGCCCTCGCGTTCGCGGGTGGTCACATGGTGATCTCTTATCTCTTCAACTTCGATTTCGTGTTCGGACGGCCGAACCCGCTGGACGAGTACCTGGGAACGCAAGGCTCGACGGCCTGGGACGGCGGGGTGTTCGGGCTCCTGATGTGGTCCACGCTCATGTTGATCGGCTCGCTTGCGTACGACGTCGTGGCGTCGACTCCCGGCTGGCGATCGGCCCCGAAGCTGATCGCCTGGGGAGCATCCTTCCTGCTGCTGTGTTACGCTCTGTCGTGCCTTTCCATGCTCTACGACGGCGAGACCCCCCAGGACAAGCGCTCTACGGCCGCCTCGCCGGTCTTCCCTCCACTGGAAAGGCTCTCGGGACGCGCGTGGTCGACGATGCTGGCGGAGCCGCCGCTGGTCCAGCCTCCCCCGCCGACCCAACGTCCGCATAATTACTGGATGATGCACAAACGGATCGTGAGCATTCCCTTCGTGGCGTTCTCGGCCGGCTGGGCGCTGGCGTTGTACGGGATCTTCGTGGTGGTCTTCGACTCGACGGGATGGGGGATCGGCCTGTTCCGGACGTTCGGGCAAAACGCCCTGGCGGCCTACGTGCTGCACCACATGGTCGAGGTCTCGATCCACACGATCCTGCCGAAAGACGCGCCGCTGGAAGCCTGCATGGCGGGGCTGGCCGTCTTCTTCGCGATCACATATGTGTTCGTGCGATTCCTGGAGAAGCAAGGGGTGTACATTCGCTTGTGACGAGCGCCGGCGGGGTCTTGAGCCGGGTCGCCCGATCTGGGATACCAGGATGCGTCCCGGCGCGATTGGTCCGGGAGCACCCCTTGGAACGAGGCCACCGCCATGACACCGGCCGCTCCCCATTCCCAAGAGACCAGGCGCGGATTCCTCGAAACCCTCGGGCGGTACGGCGCGGGCGCGTCGGCCGCCGCGATCCTCGGCGCGGAGACCGCGCGGGGGTTCGCCGCCAACGACACGTTGAACGTCGCCTGCCTGGGCACGGGGGGCCGCTGCCGAACCCTGATGAGGTCGCTGGCCCTCGTGCCCAACGTCCGCCTCGCGGCCGTCTGCGACATTTATGACAAACACCTCGCCGAAGGCCAGAAGCTGGCCGACCCGAAGGCGATCGCCTCGGCGGTCTACCGCGAACTCCTGGACCGAAAGGATATCGACGCGGTCCTCATCGGCAGCCCGGACCACTGGCACGTCCCCATGACCGTGGATGCGTGCGACGCCGGGAAGGACGTCTACGTCGAGAAGCCCCTGACCCACGACCCCGCCGAGGGACGCGCGGTCATCGACGCCCAGAATCGCAACAAACGCATCGTGCAGGTCGGCACGCAGCAGAGAAGCATGCCGCACATCCAGAAGGCGTATGAACTGGTCAAGGCGGGCAAGATCGGCAGGGTGTTCAAGGTCCACATGACCTGGAACCGGGGTGGCTCGAACCGAATGGCCCGAGTGCCGCTGGGCGTCGAGCCCGCGGGGGTCGACTGGAAGGCCTTCCTGGGCAACGCCCCGGACCAGAAGTTCGACGAGTATCGATTCCGCAACTGGCGATGGTTCTGGGACTTCGGTGGCGGACTCTTGACCGATTTGATGGTCCACTGGCTCGACGTCGCGCACTGGTTCCTGGATCTCGACCACCCCCTGAGAGGAACGGCGATCGGCGATC
>JBFWRA010000221.1:0-6641 GCA_050249155.1 Isosphaeraceae bacterium
AGCTATCTCCTGATCGGATTCTGGCACGCCAAGCCGTCGGCCGCCGCGGCGGCGAAGAAGGCGTTCCTGGTCAATCGGATTGGCGATATCGGATTCGCGATCGCGATTTTCTGGATGTGGGTCGTCTCGGACAACCACGACCTCAGTTATGACGTCTTCCTCAGCGCCTCGAATCTCAAGATCGTCCCGTACGTCTCCATCACGGGAATCGCGGCGCTACTCTTCTGGGCCGCGACCGCCAAGAGCGCGCAGATCCCCCTGTACGTCTGGCTTCCCGACGCGATGGAAGGTCCGACGCCCGTCTCCGCCCTGATCCACGCCGCGACGATGGTGACGGCCGGCGTGTACCTGATCGCCCGCTCGATGCCCCTGCTGGTCATGGCGCCCCTTGTCCAGATGACCGTGTGCCTGGTCGGCGCGTTGACCGCGTTGCTCGCCGCGTCGATCGCGCTGACACAGACCGACCTGAAGCGGGTCCTGGCCTACTCCACCGTGAGCCAACTTGGCTACATGTTCATGGGATTGGGAGCCGGAGTGGGCGACGTCGCCCAGTTCGCGGTGGTCGCGGGGATCTTTCACCTTTTCACCCACGCGTTCTTCAAGGCGCTGCTCTTCCTCGGGTCGGGCTCGGTCATGCACGCGATGGGACACGTGATCGACATGCGGCGGTTCGGCGGGCTCCGCCGACGCATGCCCGTGACCTGCGCCACCTTCGCCGTGGGCGCCCTGGCGCTCTCGGGGATCTTTCCGTTCGCCGGATTCTTCAGCAAGGACGAGATCCTCGTCGCGCTCGGGGCCGCGTCGCACTGGATGGAGCACGATCAGGACCTGAATTACCCAGGCTTCTACCTGGCGATTTACTGGCTGGCGATCCTGACCGCGTTCCTCACGGCCTTCTACACCGGCCGAGCGTTTTTCATGACCTTTTTTGGACCGGAGAAGCTTCCCAGCCCGGACGATCCCGAGGCGCGGGAGACGGCGGACGATTCCCATTCGTCCGATCATGGACATGACCATGGACATGGACATGATCATGCTCATGACCCTCACTTCGGTCACGAATCGGGGCCGCTGATGACGGTCCCCCTGATCATCCTGGCGGTCTGCGCGCTGCTGGTCGGCCTGGGTTTTGGACCGACCGGACTCTTCGAGCACAAGCTTTCCGAGACGTACTGGTTCTCGAGGCTCGCGCACGCGGAGGAGCATCCCCATGACGCCGTCACCCCCTGGCTTGGCCTGGGCGTTGGACTCGCCGGTCTGGGTCTGAGCTACTGGCTCCACGGGACGCCCAGCGCGATCCCCAATCGGATCGCGACCCGAGGGCGACGGCTTTACGCGGCGTCGGTCAACAAGTTCTATGTCGATGAGATCTATCAAGCGGTCCTGGTCAACCCCTTGATTCTCGCCTCCAAGGTCGTGGAATTCTTTGATATCTATTTCATCGACGGCCTGGTGCGACTCGCGGGATGGGTGCCCAGGGTCTTTGGTCGAGGATTGCTCGCGCCGTTCCAGAATGGGCTTGTGCAGTATTACGCCGCCATGACGGCCCTGGGATTGGCGGGGTTGCTCTGGGTGCTCCTGTTAAGCTGACCCTGGCTCCTCCATGAGGGGTTCGACACGCTTCGCTTCGATTCGATTCGATCCGCTCGTGCCGATTGAGTTCTCGAGGGCTTTTTCCAAACCGGTCAAACACCAGCGATCGGGCCGAGGAATGAGGAACGTCGCATGGCATTCTTGTTAGTGGTCACCGTCTTCCTGCCAATGGCGGTCAGCCTGGGCCTCTTCCTCTCTCCGAATCTCGACGTGAGGTCGGCGCGTTCGGTCGCGCTGGGAGGGGCGCTCGCGACCCTCGCTCTGGCGTTGATCCTGCTGCTCGGGTTCGACTCGGGGATCGCCACTCCCCAGTTCGCCTTCGGGCCCGAGGCGGGTCCGTATGGTCTGACGTGGATGAGTCAGCCGGGCATTCGGTTCGCCCTGGGGCTCGATGGGTTGAGTCTCTGGCTGTTCGTGCTCACGACGCTGCTCATGATCACGGCGATCTTCGCGTCCTGGGAATCGGTGACGGAGCGAGCGCCCGCGCATTACGCGTTCCTCCTGGCTCTGGAGACGGGCTTGCTTGGGCTGTTCGCGAGTCTCGACGTCGTGCTGTTCTACCTGTTTTTCGAATTCACCCTGATCCCGCTCTTCTTCATCATCGGAATCTGGGGAGGGACGGAGCGACGTCGCGCGAGTATCACATTCTTCCTATACACGTTGGCGGGAAGCCTCTTCACCCTGCTCGGGGTGATCGCGCTGGTCGTCATCCATTACCAGCACTCGGCGGGGCATGTTCTCACGTTTTCGATTCCCGAGCTGACCAGGGGCCTGGCCGCCCTGAGCTGGCCGGAATGGTCGCGGATCGAACCGTGGTCGTCGAGCCCGCAAGTGTTGATCTTTCTGCTGCTGTTCGCCGGTTTCGCGATCAAGGTCCCGATGTTTCCGTTTCACACCTGGCTGCCCCTGGCGCACGTCGAGGCTCCCGCCGCCGGCTCGATCCTGCTCGCGGGCGTTCTCCTGAAAGTGGGGAGCTACGGTCTGCTCCGGTTCAATCTTGGGATGACTCCGCTCGGCGTGGTCGCGTTGTTCCCGCTGCTGGCGGGGCTCGCCGTCGCTGGGATTCTCTACGGGGCGTTCGCCGCGCTGGCGCAGACCGACGTGAAGCGGCTCGTCGCGTACAGCTCGGTCAGCCACATGGGTTTCATCGCGCTGGGATTGTTCTCGATGACCTCGACCGGGGTCGACGGAGCGGCGATCCAGATGATCAATCACGGGATCACGACGGGCGCTCTGTTCGCCTGCGTCGGCGTCGTGTATGAACGTTATCACACGAGAGAACTTTCCGAGATCGGCGGACTCTGGGAACGCATGCCGCTCTTCGCGTTCTTCCTGATCCTCGCCTCGCTGGGATCGGCCGCGGTCCCTGGCCTGAACGGCTTCGTCGGCGAATTTCCGATTCTGACCGGCGCCTTCGTTCGTGATCCGTTCACGGCGGTCCTGGCCAGCCTCGGCATGGTCCTCGGCGCGTGGTATCTCCTCTGGATGCTCCAACGTTTGCTGTTCGGCCCGCTCCACGAGCCCCACGTCCATGGTGAGTCGGCGACGTCGGCGCACCCGGGGCGCGATGGGCACGCGGCCTCGTCGACGATCCGGCCAATCGGCTGGCACGAGGTGGCGGGACTGACCCCGTTGATGGTCCTGATCGTGCTGATGGGCGTATACCCTCGTCCCTTTTTCGACCGGATCCGACCCTCGACGTCGGCGATCACCCGCGTGTTCGAGGAACGCGACCGCGCGGAACACGAGAAGGCGATGGGCATCGCCGCGGATCTTGGCACGCGTCCCGGACTTTTGAACACGACGAACCTCACGCGCTAGATCAGCGTCACTCCGTCAGGCCGTCCCTCTCCGCTTGAACGCCACCCCTGATTCTCCGAAGGCCGCCGACGATCATGAACACGTTTGAATTGACCCGGCGGGCACTCTTTCTCCTCGCCCCCGAGATCCTTCTGCTGCTTTCCGCGACGACCATCATGACCCTGGGCGCGTTCGTCCAGGCCCCGAGACGCGTCTGGTGCGCCATCGCCGTCTTCGCCTCAACGCTGGCGCTTGGCCTGCTGGCGGTCTCCGGCTCCTCGGAGTTCTCTCCCGCGACCTACTCCGCGGTGGTGCTCAACGACCGATTCGCGTTCTTCGCTCGGCTTTTGATCCTGCTCTCGGGTTTCATCCTGTTCTCGCTCGCCCATGATCAGACCGAGGACTCCAGGGCCCCCGAGTTCTTCGGGTCGCTCCTCTTCGTGATCGCGGGAGCGATGATCGTCTCCTCGGCCAACGAGCTGGTCCTCCTGTTCGTGGGGCTCGAACTTGTCAGTATCCCAACCTATATTTTGCTTTATCTCCCGCGCAGGGGCGAGGAGACGCTCGAGTCGGCGACGAAGTATTTTTTCCTGAGCATCTTCTCGTCCGCCCTGCTTCTCTTTGGGATGGCGTATTTCTACGGTCTGACCGGCGTGAGCAACCTTCGGGCGATCGCGGACCTCTCGGGACGCGCCGTCGGGGTCCCGTTTCCTGGGATGGCGCTTCTGGCGGTCCTGTTCATGATGGCGGGGTTGGGATTCCGGGTGGCGGCCGTCCCGTTCCATTTTTACGCTCCCGACGTCTATCAAGGGTCGCCCGCGGTCCTGGCGGCCCTCCTGTCCTGGGTTCCCAAGGCCGTCGGGTTCGTCGTCATGCTCCGCACGTTGACTCCGCTGGTCTCCGCCTCGGCGCCTTCCGAGGCCCTGGCCGATCAGGCGTCTCTGCTGGCCGCGATCATCTCCATGATCACCATGACGCTCGGCAACACGGTGGCCCTCTCGCAAAACAACCTGAAACGGCTGCTCGCGTATTCGTCGATCGCGCACGCGGGTTACCTGATGATCGGGATCGCCGTCGGGTTCAACACGCGACCGGGTCAGACACCGGTCTATTTCGCCGGGGAGGCGATCCTGTTCTATCTCTCGGCCTACGCGTTGATGACCCTCGGTATCTTCGGCGTGATCATTCTTTTGAACTCCGATGACCGGCCCGTTGAAAACGTCGAGGACCTCTCCGGCCTGAGTCAGTCCCACCCGTTCTGGGCCCTCACGCTGGCCTTCTGCCTGTTCAGCCTCGCGGGCATCCCTCCGTTCCTGGGCTTCCTTGGAAAGTTCGAACTCTTCGTCGCCGCGTTTTACGCCGCGGGCGACGGCGGTCGACTCCTCTGGTGGCTCGCGGTCGTCGGCATCCTGAACTCGGCGATCGGCGCGTATTATTACCTTCGAATCCTGGTGGTCATGTACCTCCAGGCACCCAAGGGTCGTCCACTCCAGGTCACGCCGGCCTGGCCCACGGCGCTCGCGGTCGTGGCCTGCTCGGTTCTCTCACTCGCGCTGGGACTGCTTCCCGGTCCGCTGATCCGGGCCACGCACCTCGCGGCGCTCTCGGCGACGCCCACGCCCTTGCCCACGCCCGCGGCGGCTGCCGCGGCGACGACCGAAGCGCGAACTCCCACCGTCGCCGTGGCGACCCCCACGGACTGAGAGTTCGCGAGTCCAATCCCCGTCACGCGCCGCGCGGGGATCGGTCGGCGCGGAATCCCCTCACTCAGGAACAAGCCGAGAATCACTTCCCGATTTGTGGATCAAGATGAGGGTGCCACGAGGTTCGGGACTCCAAACCCGTGCCGGTGGGCATGGCTGAATTCCACGGGTTCGGAGTCGCGAACCACGTGGCACCCTGATCCATCGACAAACCGGGAAGTGATTCCCCTTGGCCTCTTCCTCAGTTGGAAACCCCACGCCCGGCCAGGGAACGGGCGACCTCGGACCACGATTCAAAGGGTTGGAACGACTCGCCCCGTTCCGAGAGCGCCTCGGCGAGGTCCGCGCCCGCCCTCGCGAATCGGAGCGACCCGGGAACCAGCAGCGCGGGGGCCAGGTCCGGCGGTCCGTCCCCGGCGAACGCGACGGCGCGGCCTCCTCGAAGCGCGGCGCGGACCACGGCCGACTTGTCCACGCCCGTCTCCTCCGAGAAGTAGGGCGAGTCGTCGGGCCTTCTCATGATGACCCGACCGCCCTCGATCCGTCCGGGGTTGGCGAACACGTCCAGGGACACACCCGCCTCGCCGAGCAGCCGCTCGATATACCAGGCGCAGCCCGCCGAGACGACCACCACTCCCCAGCCCGCCTCGCGCAGCATGGCGAGGTCCGCCGCGAGCGTCGGGACCAGTTCCATCGCCTGGGTCACCTCCACGAGGGCGGATTCACCCCCTCGCGCGGCCTCGAAGGTCAGCCTCAGCGCGTCGAAATGGGTCAACGCTCCGGCGCGGTAGGCCGACCAGTAGTCGGGCGTCCCAGGGGGGATCAGCCGTTCCATGACGAGCCGATAGAAGTCCCGACGGGTCAAGGTGCCGTCAAAGTCGGTGACCAGGATCGGCTGGTCGGTTGGAGAGTCGAGGGCGTGGCTCATCAGGATCACCCCACGGGTCGGTTCAGCCCGACCACCTGCCCCGCGGCGGCTAGCGCCCGGGCGCTGACCGAGAGGACCCGGAGGAAGCCCTCGGAGTCGGCGTGATCGAACTCTCCGATCGCTTCCATCGACGAGTTCGCCTCCGAGTACAACGAATGAGGCGCGTGCTCCGCCGAGTGGAACGACGCCTGTCCCTTGTAAAGGGAGAGGGTCACGTTGCCGGTCACCAGTTCGGTGACGGGCCGCAGCGCCTCGCGGACCATCCGGGTGGCCAGGTCGTATCCGTAGCCCTGATAGATCTGCTTGGCCATCAGGCTGGAGAGCCCGTCGAAGAATTCTCGGGCGCGTCGGTCCAGGATCAGTTGAAGCAGGAATCCGTAGGCCGTGCCGAGGACTTCCATGCCGGGTGCCTCGTAGACCCCTCGCGATTTGATCCCGACGAACCGGTTCTCGACGAGGTGGGTGCCAATGCCGACGCCGTGCTCGCCGCCGATCCTGTTCGCCAGGGTGAACGCCTCCAGCAGGTTCACGGGCTTTTCGTCGATGGCGACGGGCCGGCCCCGCTCGAATCGAACGGTGATCCGGGCCGGATCGTCGGGCGCGGCGTCGGGGCGTCG
>JBFWRA010000222.1:0-6634 GCA_050249155.1 Isosphaeraceae bacterium
CGGGGCCCGAATTCGCATCGCGGGCGAGTCGTTCGAGCGAACGGCCGGCGACGTGTTCGACCTCGGCCTCGGCCCTCACGAGATCACGATCGTCAAGGATGGCTATCGCGCGAAGGTGTTTCCGTTCGAACTCACCGAAGGCGAGGGGATCTTCGAGCCGCCCCTCATCCAACTCGACCAGTTTTCGCGCCGGGCCCGGATCGTGGGAAATGCCATCGGCGCCCGCGTCGAGCTCGACGGACGGTATTCGGGCATCGTGACGGACGCCGGCATCGACGTGCCGCTGGGAACCGTCAAGCTGTCGCTGACTCGAAACGGGTTCCAGCCGTTCGAGCGGATGTTAACCGTCGTCCGCGGCGACGGCGACTTGATCCTCGAAGCGACTCTACCGCCAGTGCGCCGGGTGACGTCGATCTACCGGGGAATCGGGAATCGCGAGGTCGTCAACCTCTACGAGACCGAACCACTCGCCGAGGGGCCTTGAGTCCCCGTCGAATCCGAGGGAACGACGCGGATGGAAGGAAGGGCCACGAAACGCTCGAAGCGAATCAGGCGAATTCAAATCGGCGACGATGACTTTTCAAGGGGGCGACGGGCCTGAATCCAGCGCGCGGCGGGCCGCGCGCTGGTTATCGCGCGGTTGACCGACCTCGGGGCTTACCCATGACCTGAGTTCGCCTGGTTCTCCAGCCAGGCGATAAACCCGAGGGTGACGTTTCGGATTCAGTCGGCGGGGGCGTCCATGCTCATCATCCGGAAGAGGTGGTCGAGGAAGAGCTTGAGGTCTCGCCGCGCGGACATGTCGAATTCGAGACTTCTTCATGACACGATTGGGTCGCGGGATCACTGGCATACCGCCCGCCGTGAGGCGTTCGGCCCAGACGAGAGGTCCCTGGACCCAGACCTTCGACCTCGCCATCGGCACCCTCCCTCGCCTCGTGGAGTTCGAGCGCGCGCTTGAGTCGATTCACTTTCTCCGTGAGCTCGACCACCTCCAGAATTGAGCGCCCCGTCTCGACGGCCTTGAGAGTCGGCCTTCGAGGATCGCGAGGGCCCGGACCGCCTTGACGGCCAGACCCGGCGGCGCGGGATCGGCCGCCAGCGTCAAGAGCCGGGCGACGATCCCCGCCTTTGACGGCGGGAATCTCCCCGCCGCATCGGAAGGCGCGGGCGTGGAGATGGTCGAGGTGGCGCGCCGGGTTGATCGTCAGTCGTTCGCTCTTGTGATCGGCTCACGACTCGCAAAGCATACGACCCCAATTGAGTTCGGCTCCAAAGTCCCGACGACACGTCTCGCCGGGTTCAGGCGGCGGCACCCGGTCTACCGGCCTTCACCTCGGCCTGGGCGGCCTTGAGAGCCGACTTGAGGGCCGAGATCACCGATTCCAGGCTCACCTCCCCCGACGCGACCGTGATGCTCACCTTGTCGCCGTTGGGAAGCTTGAAGTCGCGACGCGACGGGGGTGTGGAGGTCGGTCGGCCGGCCTTGCGGGCCTTGACGGCCTCGACGACCTGGTCTCGGGTCATTTTGCGCTCGGCCGCCGCCTGGGCGACCTCGAGCTGGTCTTCCGATCGTGTGAGTTTGCTGATCTCGTAGGCGGCCGACGGGGGAATGGCTCCGGCGGTGATCATCGCCTGCACGGGATCGGGGGTGTCCAGCAGCGCGACGGCCCGGTGGACGGCGGCATGCGAGAGGTGGAGGCGATCGGCCAGCTCGCGGAAGGAGAGCTGGAGCCGGTCCATCAACTGCTTGAACGCGCGGGCCTGCTCGATCGGTCGGAGGTCCTCGCGGACGCAATTCTCGATCAGCTGCTCCTCCAGGAGCTCGTCCTCCGTCCGCGGTCGATCGCTGATCACGCATTCGAGCACGGGCAGTCCCGCCTCGACGGCCGCCCGCCAGCGACGCTCGCCGGCGACGATCCGATACGTTCCCGACGACTGATCCCAGCGGACTCGGATCGGCATCAACTGCCCGCGTTCGGTCAGGCTCCGCGCCAGGAGGCCGATCGACTCCCGGTCGAATTCGCGGCGGGGCTGGTTCGGGTCGGGCTCGATCCGGCCAACCTCGATCGTGACGGCCTTCCGATGGCGGGCGACTCCGGCCATGGGATCGGGTGCCATCGGCGCGTCACCCGGTGTGACGGCCGGGCGGGCCGCTGGTCTCCCCTGTCCCGCCCGATACGCTCGCGACGTCATCGACTCGGCCAGATTGTCACCGAAGGTACCCAGAAGTCGATCTTTGACGCCCATCAGGCCACCTCCCGATTCGGAACGTCCACCGTGGAATCGGCCGCCTCGATTCGTGTCGATAACTCGTCCGCCAGCGCCTGCGTCGCCTTCGACGCCGCCGACCTCGGCTTGTACACCGCGATCGGCTTCCGGGCCGCGACCGCTTCCTTGTAGTCCTTGGACAGGGGCATCGTCGCCGTGAAGACGAGGTCGCCATAGTGGCGGCGTAGGCCCTCCGCGTAGGCGGCGTGGACCCCCAGCGATTTGTTGAACATCGTCAGGAGGAAGCCGAGCAGGTTGAGGCTCGGATTCACTGTCGCCCGGACGGTCTCCAGGGCGTCGAGGATGCTCACGATCCCCTGCGACCCGAAGTCCTCCGCCTGGACCGGAACGACCACGTGGTCGCTGGCGGCGAGGGCCGACCAGCTCGCCCGGTAAATCGTCGGGGGGCAGTCGATCAGGGTGAGGTCGAATTCTCCGGCCACCTCGGTGAGGAAGTCACGCAGCGCACCATGGTGCGGGCCAGGCTCGTGCGGGTCGGGTCTGTTGTGCGTATCAAGGTGCGCCGAGCCTGGGAGGATCGAGAGTCCCGTCACGGGTGTTGGCCGGATGACCGCTTCCGGGAACGGGTCGAGGTCTGGGTCGAACAGAGCGGCGATCGTGGCGGCGGCCGAGAGCTCGCGGGCGACGTCGGCCCCGAGCAAGCCAGCGGTCAGGTTGGCCTGGGGATCGGCATCGACCACCAGGACCCTCCGACCTCCCCGCGCCAGCGTCCCTCCCAGGTGGAAGACGCTGGACGTCTTCCCGACCCCACCCTTGCGATTCAATAGCGTGATCGTTTGCATCAGGGGGCGTCCTCCGGGGGGTCGCGTCACACCGTGTGACAGCGTCCCCGTCCAGGGAAGGAATCGACGCGTCACACCGTGTGACATCACCACTTTTTCGCCCCCGACGCGCCCCACGCCCGTCCATCGTGTCGGTCGCACCCGTCACCCCGTGTGACAGTGGATCGCAAGCCCCCCTTGCGGGAGTATCGGCTGGATCGCTCCGACCGTTCTCCCAAGGTTGGATGCGGGTCCCCTGCCCCTTTCGTCGAAGCCGCTCGTCGCGAACCCGTCGCGACCGACGACCGTACCCGATCGTGAAGGAAGGTGGTTTGGCGGGAGGCCGGGGACGTCGGACCACGGGACGCCGCATGGACACGGGCCGAGGGGTCACCGCGGGAGCGTGTCATCGACGTCGGGAGAGCGGGGGGCGCCACGCCAAACGAACCCAACCAGGCCACGCGATCGGGTCTGTCACACGGTGTGACGTGGTCGTCGTACGGGATCTCCGTGAGGGTCTTTGGCCCTTGAAGCGAGCTCGATCAGGCTTCGGGCTCTCGTTCGAGCCGCTTGAGGATATAGCTGTCGACGGCTAGCTTCAGATAGTGGGAGGAGATGCGCGGATCCTTGTGGGTCCTGGAACGCCTCGCCATGAACGCGAATCCGGGGGCCTGAAGCGCCTCATCCTGAAGGCGAATCTGTTCGCCCTCGGTGAGCCGATCCCAGTACCGCTTGATCTTCGCCTGCTCGGCCTCTTCCTTGGCTTGCTGCGCCGCGGCCGCGTCGCGCCTGGCGTCCTCGACCTTCCGGCGTTGTTCAAGCAACTCGGCCTGCTTCCGCTCGCGGTCGGCGCGTGACTCGAAGCCCCGAGGGGCGGCGTAGTCCTTTCGGATCGACTCGGCGAGGTAGCCGGCGGGGCTCTTCGAGACGCGCTTGTCCTTTCGCTCGACGAGCCAATCGAAGACTTCCAGCTTCCGCTGAACCCGCTCCTGACTATAGCTCAGCACCAGCTCGGCGGCGACGGCGGCCGTCACCCCGCGATCGATGAGTCCCCGCTCCTGCTCGGTTGGCTTCGGCCCGGAGAGGGTCAATTCCGCCTCGAGGGCGTCCTCGATGAGGGGCAGGTCGGCCCGACGTCGAAGCGTGATTGTCCACTGCCTGGGTCCGACCTTCGCGTAACGCTGCTCGCGGGGGGCGGGTTCCAGGAACCCGATCGCCTCCAGCTCCTCCAGCGCCGGCTGGAGTTTCTCCTTGAGCTTGCCGTTGTCCTTGTACCCGCGGTCGAGTCCGACGTGCTCGCAGGCGAACGTCCGGAGGTCGAGGGTCAGGGCAGGGGAGTGATAGAATCGCTTTCCCAGGAACCGGTACATCTGCTGTGAGGTCGGGTGTCGCAGTCTCAAGAGCAGCCTGAGGTCGATCGTCCGAACGAACCCGGCCTCCAGACTCTGGAAGAAGACCTCGTTCCAGGCGATGTTCGACTTGAGGACGCCCGACTCCTGGACGACTGAGCCGTCGTTCAGCTCATAATCGTCGATGATGCCAAACCCCTTCGACGAATACGTCTGCCTTGGCTTCTCCCACCATGCGTTCTCGTACAGGACGAACACGTTCGCCCAGCGTTTCAGCGAGAGCTCGACGCGCCCGTAGGATTGACCCGAGTCGGGCAAACCGAGAACGCGGATCAGCTCGCTCCGGGTGAACCAGATCCGACGCTCCCGGAAGTCATTGGCCCGCTTGGTCAGGTAGAGGAGCCCGAGCAGAATCAGGTTGTCCTGAGCCGACGGCAGCCCGAACTGCTCCGATCCGGTCACGGTGACTTTCCGGAGTACCGTGGCTCCGGTGTACTCGTCGCGGACAGGGACCTCGCGGGTGATCATCGACACGCCCTTGCGGTCGGCAAGGAGCGTGATCGGGAACTCGGCCAGGTTCATCTCGTCCTTGCCTAGGAGCGAGTCGTTCCACACCCAATCCTCGGTGCCCTGGCTATCGATCCGTTCCTTGATGATTTCCATTCGCGGACCCTTCTCAAGAGGCAACAACACGACCCGCGCTGTTGTTGTTCGTTGACCAGAGTAACAAGGTTATCTTGTTAGGGCGCGAAAAACACCAAGGAAGTCAACGACTTGCGGAGAATTTCCTCCCCGGGATATCGTTGGATCCTCCCCGGGATATCGTTGGATCCTCCCCGGGATATCGTTGGATCCTCCCCGGGATATCGTTGGATCCTCCCCGGGATATCGTTGGATCCTCCCCCGGATATCGTTGGTTGTCTCCGATACGAGAGATCCTCTGAGGAGTCTTCCTGGTGAAGGACCTGGCATCCGCCTAGGACTAGTTCGCGCTGCGAAATTGAAGTCATTACGTCGATGAACTTGCGTCACGAACGCCCGGACGTCGCCGGGTTGGACGGCACCCCCATCGAACCCCGACTCATCCCGGTGACCGTAGCCAGGTTGTGGGCGAGGATCCCCCATCCGACTCACTCTCCGAACCCCCGCTCCCCGCGGTACCGGCACCGCCTCAACCCGTAATCGCGCTTCAGCACGTGGATCCGAAACTCGGTCCCCGCCCGGAACCGGTAACGCTCGCGGAATCGAAGGCCCCGCTCCTCGGCACGCCTCTCCGGCGGCACCTTGCCGACGTGCGGCAGCGCCACGTGCCTCACGCCCGCCTGCCTCGCGAGGCGCTCGTTCTCGGCCGACGCCATCCCCCGGTCGGTGGCCAGCAGCCGCGGCGGGCGGCCGAACCGCCTCTTGTGGTCGGCCAGCGCCTCGGGCGGATACGGCTGGTCCTGACCGCCGCCCTGCGGCAGCATCGCGAACCCGGTGATGATCCCGCCCTCGACCTCGCCGAGCCGCGGCTTGCGGCCGATCTCGGCCGGCTTGCCCGCCTTGAACCGGGGGATCACCTGGGTGTGCGGCTCGAACGGGGACACGAGTTTCTCGGGCGACGGCACCGGGTCGTCCTTCAGCACCCGTCGCTCGGCCTGGACGACCGCCCGCCGCAGCCGCGCCGCGGCAGGACTTCTTCGAGTCTCCCAACCAGCCGCGGCGCCCCCGGGTCGTCGCCCCGCCCGCGGAGGGCTTCGAGCACCCGGCGGCCCGCTTGCCGACCTCCACGAGCCGGCCATACACCGCTTTCAGGGCCTCACGGCCCTGCGGCGGGCGATTCGGTGCGGCTGCCGCGACAACTCGCGGACGGAACGGACCCGGCTTCGGACCGCCTCCTTCAGCCCCGCGGCGGCCTCGCCCAGGGCCGCCTGGGCCCGCCGCGAGAGTCGGCGGACGACCCGCACGCCGTCACCGACCAACCCGCGATCGGTAGGGAAGTGGATGTTCGTCTCGACCGCCGTGGCGTCGACCCGCAGCTTCCGGCCGCGGGTGACCTTCAGCGACCGGGCGAGCTGAACCACCCGGTCGTTGAGACCCTGAAGGGCCTCCGGCCCGATGGTGTTGGCCCAGCGGATCAGCACGGTGTCGTCGGGGACCTTCTCGACTCGAGATAGACCCGGCGGAACTGCCGCGGCACAAAGCTGTCGTTGACGAAGTACTCGGTCTGCTCGTAACTCCAGCCGTGGAGCC
>JBFWRA010000223.1:0-6616 GCA_050249155.1 Isosphaeraceae bacterium
TCCGCCAGACCCCGCCGGGGTGCGCCGGTGCGGGCGATCCGGAGGGAGGCGTCGCGAGGCCGGGCCTCTGGAGGATCGACACAGGTCCCCAGTCGACCGAAATCACCCGACCGCCGTCCACACGACCTAGCGTCAACCCGCGTTCATGCAACACTTCTTGAACTTCTTGCCGGAACCGCAGGGGCAGGGATCGTTTCTGCCCAGGGGTGAAGCCCCCGCCGCCTTCCGAACGGTGACCCCCTTGACCCCTCCACCGGGCTTGAGCCGTTCGCGATACGATCTGGCGATGACCCGGACCTGGGCGGCCAGATCGTCGCCGTCGGCGAGTCGGCCGCTTTCCTGGAGATACTCGAAGAATCGGGCGACGACCTCGGGGACGTGGGGTCGCGCCGAGTCGGGCAGCGCCAGGCGAGGCAGCGCCTCGGTCAGGACCGCGGCGAGCGTGCCAGGCGCGTAGTTCTCTGGAAAGCCTCGGTCCCTCGCCGAGGCCGCCGCGCCGAACGCTCCCAGGATCTCAGGGACGTACTCCCGGACGTCGGGAGCGAGGAGACTGGCCGCGAACGACTCGGCGAAGTCCCCCGACCAGTTGTCCCATCGCGAATCGAAGGCGTTCATCGAGGGCCCTCCCCGGGCCGTCTGGCGTGTCGACCTTAGCTTCGGAGGGTCGCCCCGAGCCGCGAAGCGCACGCGTCGATCACGGCCTTCATCGACTGTTCGACCTCCTCGCCGGTCAGGGTTCGCTCAGGGTGACGAAATCGCAGGCCGAAGTGGACGCTTTGCGTCCCCTCGGGAAGGTTCCCCCCGCGAAAGGTGTCGAGGTAGTCGACCGATTCAAGAGTGACGCCCGCGGCCTGTCGCGCGGCGGTGGCGAGTTCGCCCCAGGGAATCGCCCGGTCCACGACCAGCGAAAGGTCTCGTGACACGGCGGGGAACGGAGGCAACGGCTGCATCCGGGGCACCAGAACCGCCCGCTCCGTCAACAACGTGAAGTCCAGTTCCACCGCGGCGCAGGCCCCTCGGAGACCGATCGCGTCGAGTCGTTCCCGAGCGACCTCACCCAGGTAGCCCAGACGTCGACCGCCGAGCGACAGCTCAGCCGACCGACCCGGTGTGAAGAGGGGAACGTCCGCCGCGGTCGCCTCCAGCGCTCCCGCGTGCAAACGACCGATCAGCCCCTCGACCACACCTTTCAGGCCAAAGAAGTCCAGGCCACCGACCATCGAGAGCCTTCGGGGCTCCAGGGGAAGCTCGGCGTCGGTCCTGGGGAGGTACACCTGGGCGATCTCGAAGAGGGAGGCATCGGGATTTCCGTGGGCCTCGTTATGGCGGCGAACCCCTAGCAAGCTCGGCACGAGGCTTTGCCGAAGCGCTCCCTCACGACGCCTCGCCGAATGTTCGACCCGCAACGGTGGCGCGGGAGTTCCGGGTTCCAGAGGTTCGGCGAGGGCGTCGGCCACCAGGCTGAACGTCATGGCCTCGTCGAAGCCCTGGCCGATCAGAGTCTCGCGGACAGCCGATTCGACGCGTTCTCGGGCCGCGCGTGGGGCGCTGGTCAACGGCACGGCGCGGTCGACCGGAATATGCTCATAGCCGTGGACCCGGGCGACCTCCTCGATGAGGTCGATCTCACGGTCCAGGTCGCTTCGCCGACTCGGAGGAACGACACGGAGCGAGTCCGCCGTCGAGCCCTGGGAGACCAGCCCCAGGGCGTTCAAGATCCGTTCCACGGTCTCGCGGTCGATCGCGATGCCAAGGACGCGCGGGATCTGATCCAACCGCAGCGTGACCCCCGAACGTTGAGGAGGCCGGGGACCAAGGTCGACGACGCCCGGATGAAGCGTCCCTCCCCCCGTCTCCAGGATCAACTCCGCGCAACGGCGGCTCGCCCACTCGGTTCCTTCCGGGTCGAGCGGGCGTTCGAACCGATAGCTGGAAGGGCTGAACAGACCGAGGGCCCGGGAAGTCCGACGGACGGAGATGGGATCGAACCGCGCGGCCTCGATGAGGACGTTTCGCGTCTCGGGACCGATTTCGGTGTCGAGGCCCCCCATCACGCCGGCCAGGCCGACGGGACGCTCGGCGTCGGCGATCACCAACATCTCGGGCTTCAGTTCATACGTCTTGCCGTTGATGGCTTTCAGCGACTCTCCGGCACGCGCCTGGCGAACGACGATCCGGCGGCCGGCGAGCTTGTCCAGGTCGTAGGCATGCAGCGGCTGTCCATTCTCGAACATCACGTAATTCGTGACGTCCACCACGTTGCTGATGGAAGGTTGGCCGATCACCTTGAGCCGGGCTTGCAACCACCAGGGGGACGCCTTGACGGTCACTCCGGTCACGACCCTCGCCGTGAACTGGGAACACAACTCCGGGGCGTCGATCGTGACCGAGGTCAGGCTCTCGACCGGCTCGCCCGACGTCGGGGGCCGCGGGTCGGGTGGATGCAGCGGAAGGTCGAACAGGACGCTGATCTCCCTGGCCACGCCGAGATGACCCAGGCAGTCGGGCCGATTGCTTGTGACCTCCAGGTCGATGGCCAGATCGGTCCCGAACCCCGAGGCGATCTCCTCGGTCGACTCATGGTTCAGACCGGTCAGGGCCAGCCGCTCGGTGAGGACGTCCACCGGCATGTCGAGTCGGACGTAGCGCGCGAGCCAGTTCCAGCTAACGATCATCGGTTCCCTTCAATCCAACCCCAGGACCTGATTCACACGGAGGACCGCGTCGGGAGACGCCTCCGGCCCGAACGATTCGCCCCGACCGAAGACTCGACGCTCGGTCTGATCGTCGGCCGTGGGCTTTCGATAAACCTCGACGGTCTCACGCCCGAGATCCACCAGCCAGACCTCGGGAACGCCCGCCCTGGCGTAAAGAGGCCGCTTGACGCGACGGTCGTACGCCGCCGAGCTCTCCATGACTTCGATGACGGTCAGGAGGTCGGCGGCCTGTGGAAGCGTGGAGCGATAGAAATCGTCCCGAGGCGGAAGCGGGACGAGGTCGGGCTGAGGTTCGTTCCCCGCGTTCAGACGAACTGGGCTTTGAACGAAGACGATCGCCCGACCGGCGAGCCTGGCCTGAAGCATCGCGTCCAATCGGGCGACGACCGCCACGTCCCGGCTTCCGATCGGGCTCATGACCGAGAGGTCTCCGTCGATGAGTTCGACTCGCTCCGACGGTCCGATCAGTCCGATCTCGAACAGCCTTTCAAACTCGTCGATTGAGAAGCGGCGGCGATCGACGACCGCCAGGGGAGACTCCGAGGAGGTCCCCCCGCGCCTCCCTGTCGGCGATCGTTCCGCGGTCCCCATGCGCGATTCCCCGTCCAGCGGATCGCCGGTTTTCAATCCGTCGGCTTCGCCCCGGTCTCCCGGACCTGGGTCGAGAGGTGGTAGCGGACGCCGTCGATCTCGAACTCGAGGTCGCCGATCAGCGCGATGAAGCCTTTCTCGGGCCGTTTGGTCTCGCCGCTGACGACGGTGCCGTTGATGACCATCGGGGCCGCCTCCCATGTCGAGTCGCGGAAGTCGCGCGTCGGGGCCTTGGCGACCCAGAGCTTGGCCGACTTCGGGTCGGGAGTCGACTTGACCTTGAGCGTGAGGGTGCCGTTGGAGCCTTCCCCGTGTTCCCAGGCGAGGTCGGGCATCGGTCGGTTGGTGATCGTGTGTCGCAGAAGGGCGGCGACGCCGTTGAGCGCGTAGTCACGGTTGACGGCGAGGTTGTGGCCGGCGTTCGGCAAGTACACGACCGCCTTCGGGCCCTTCAGGCCGTCCCAGTAGTTGTTGAGGGAGTCGAGCACCCAGTAGCGGTCGTTCGCGCCGTTGATGACCAGCTTGGGGAGGGTGAGCCGGTCTCGGTACGAGTAGGGATCGACCATCAGCCAGAGCTTCTTGCCGGTGGGATCGTCGAACTTCTCGGTGAGACCTCGACGAGTGTAATCCTCGATCTGTTCGGAGAATTTGCCCCAGACTTTCTTGGAGTGGTCGATCTGAACCCGCATGTTGAGCGTGTCGATGACCATCGGCGCGATGGCGACGACACGGGGGTCGGTGGTCGCGGCGGTCAACCAGGTGGTCCAGCCTCGCTTGGAGGCTCCCGTGACGACGAACCGCTTCGCCTCGGCTTTACCTTCTTGCTTGGCCCAGGCCTGCACGGCGTCCATCGCCTTCACCGCGCTCTTGGCCATGGGGAAGAGCAGTGGCCACTCCTCGTCCTTCGTATCGAGGTAACGGACGAACGTCTCGGTGATCAGATCGTCTTCCTTGCGGTTGCCGAGCAAGGGCTGGTTGGGCACCTGGGGCAGTACCGCCACCCGAGCGCCCGAGAGCTTCGCCAGGGCCAGGCCGAGCATCGCGTCCTCGGGCCGATACTTGCTTGTCTGGCTTCCTCCGGTGATGAACAGCAGAACCGCGTCTGGATACGCCACCTCGGCGGGTTCGATGATCCGAAGCTGATGTTGCCAGGTGATCCCCTGCCACACCTGGGAGGTCAGCTTGATATTGGTGACCGTGCCGCCTGGGAGCGTGTCGACCCCTTCCTGGGTCCACGCGTACGCGGGATCGTCCTTCTTGACGTACGAGTCCAGATCGGCTCGGGCGGAGGGGACGTTCAGGGCGAGCCCGGCCGCGACGGCCAGGCTCAGGAGGAAGTCGCGTCGTCGCATGGTCATGGTGTCGCGCGCTCGAAGGGGAGAGTCGTTGAGAAGAAAACGGAATTGGGAGGGGAATCCCCCTCATGATTCGTCTGGAGACTCCATTGTGGCGAATCGGGACCAGACTAGAAATACGGGAATGCCCGCGAGGACGATCAGGAAGCCAACGCCCGAGGTCCCCGGGGCCAGCGCGATGAAGTCCACCACGAGCAACGTGGCCAGCCCGACGTAGACCAGGATCGGCAGCGGATAGCCCCAGGTACGATACGGGCGTTCGAGGGCTGGTTCCTTGCGGCGGAGGACCATCACGGCGGTCACCATCAGCGTGTAGAACAACACGTCCACGGGGATGATGTATTCCAGGAGTTGGCTGTAGAGGTTGCCGTACTTGACGGGGGGACCGGCGTCGACGGTGACGGGAAGCACCAGGAACGCGGCCCAGAGCCCCTGGGCCACCAGAGCGACCGAGGGGATCTGGTGACGATTCAACCGCGTGGCCTGTCGGAAAAACAGGCCGTCGCGCGCCATGGCGTAGTAGACTCGGGCCCCCGCCAGGCAAAGGCCGTTGACGCAGCCGAACGTCGAGACCAGGATCGCCAGCGCCATGACGACCGTGCCTTTTCTGCCCAGCACCGCTTCCATCAGGGCGGTTCCCACGCGATCCTGCGGGGCGTTCTGGATCTGGTCCAGCGGCAAGGTCATGACGTAGGCCACGTTCGCCAGCAGGTAAAGCGCCACCACCGAACCACAGCCCAGCAGCAGGGCTCGGGGCAGGGTCCAGCCGGGGTCGCGGGTCTCACCCCCGGTGAACGTGACGTTGTTCCAGGCCGACTGCGAGAACAACGGCCCGATCATCGCCTTACCCAGCAGCACCGTCAGCGCGAGGCCGCCCGTCAAGCCCAGGCCAGGCAGGGCCTTCTCCGGCTCCCAGCCGTTGGCGGCCGGGTCCCACCACGACGACGACCAGGCCGCCGCGCTGGCGTTCCCGCCCATCAAAACGCCGACGACGATCAGTCCGATCAACGCGGCCGTCTTGGCGAACGTGAAGGTATTCTGAATCGCCGTGCCCGTGCGAAGCCCCTGGAGGTTGGCGGCGGTCAACCCGGCGATCAGCGCGACGGCGACCAGTTGCTGCGTGGATAGGCTCAACGCGTAGTGGCCCAGGACGATCGGCTCGATCAGATAACGGTCGGCCGAGACGGCGTCGGTGAACACGCCGAGGAACCGGGCGAACGCCACGGCGACCGCCGCGATGGTGCCGGTCTGAACCACCAGGAACGTCGCCCAGCCGAAGAGGAAGCCGGGGAGCCGGCCATAAGCCTCGCGGAGAAAGACGTACTGACCGCCGGCCCTGGGCATCATCGCGGCGAGCTCGGCGCAGCACAGCGCGCCGGTGATCGTCATGATCCCGGCCAGACCCCAAGCCGCGAGCAGCCAGCCGGGGGCTCCCACCAGCCTGGCCGATTCGGCGGAGGTGATGAAGATCCCCGACCCGATCATCGACCCCATCACGATCATCGTGGCGTCGGTCAGGCCGATCCCGCGCACAAGTTGGGAGGCGGGCCGCTTGGCGTCGTCTGACATGAGTGGCAAGTTCCCTCGCGGAGGTGTGGATTTCGCTCAGGAACTTTTCGAGACGAATTCCCGAACGTCCTTGATCGCCTGTTCGAGGGTCTGGCGTCGCCAGTCGGTCAGGGCGCTGTCGAGCGCCCGTTGGAGTTGGTTGACCAGTTGCTCGGCGGCGGCCCTGGGGTTTTCCCCGTCGGCTCGGATCTCCGGAAACTCTCTGTGCGAGGCGATCGAGGCGTTGGCCGTGCCGCCGATCGTCACGATGACTCGGTTCGGCTCAGTCGACATCGTACGACCTCGTCGTCGAATTGCGCCGGGGGCGGTCAAAATTGCCCAAGGAACCGCGTGTCGTTCTGGTAGAGTAGTCGAATGTCGTCGATCGCGTGCCGTCGCATGCAG
>JBFWRA010000224.1:0-6605 GCA_050249155.1 Isosphaeraceae bacterium
CAGCGGTTCGGACGACGGCACCGTGCGGGTCTGGAACCTCGAAACCGGAGACGCCACCGTGCTGCGGGGGCATGGTATTTGGGTGAGCGCCGTGGCGGCTCTCGGATACGGTCGCGTGGTCAGCGGTTCGGGCGACGGCACCGTGCGGGTCTGGAACCTCGAAACCGGAGACGCCACCGTCCTTGAGGGGCACGACCGCCCGGTGAGGTCGGTGGCGGCGTTGGAGGATGGGCGAGTGGTGAGCGGGTCCGAAGACGGGACCGTGCGAATCTGGAACCTCGAAACCGGAGCCGCCACAGTGCTGAAGGAGCACGATGGCTGGGTGAGGTCGGTGGCGGCGCTGGGAGATGGACGGGTGGTGAGCGGATCGGAAGACCGCACGGTGCGGGTCTGGGACCTCACTTCCCACGACGACACCATCCTGGTGGGGCACCGCGCTTCGGTGAATGCCGTGTTGGCGCTCAGAGACGGTCGTGTGGTGAGCGGATCGTCCGACCACACCGTACGGATCTGGGACTTCACCAACAAAAGCGCCATCGTCCTCAAGGGGCACGACGACTGGGTGAGGGCCGTGGCGGAGTTGGGAGACGGGCGCGTGGTGAGCGGGTCGGACGATGGAACCGTGCGAGTCTGGAACGTCGACCACAAAAGCGCCATCGTCCTGGAAGCGTCTCGTGGTAAGGTGAGGGCTGTCGCGGCGTTAGGAGATGGACGGGTGGTGAGCGGATCGGAAGACGGTACCGTGCGGGTCTGGAACCTCGAAACAAAAGACGCCACCGTGCTGTGGGAGCACTTTTTTACCGTGAGGTCGCTGGCGGCGCTGGGAGATGGACGGGTGGCGAGCGGATCGGAAGACGGTATCGTGCGGGTCTGGAACCTCGCCACCAAGGACGTCACCGTGCTGTGGGGGCACCGCTACTGGGTGAACGCCTTGTCGGTGCTGATAGACGGCCGTGTGATAAGCGGGTCGGACGACGGCACTGTGCGGATCTTGGATCTGACCACCGAAGTCGCATCCGTCCTGAAGGGGCACGGGGGCAAGGTCAGGGCGGTGGCGGCGCTGGGGGCCGGTCGTGTGGTGAGTGGGTCCTGGGACCGCACGATACGGGTCTGGGACGCGGACCGGGGTCAGGTGATCGAAGGTCTTTCGTTCGCCATGACCAACCGGGTCATGAGTGTCGGCGCGGACCCGGTGCGGCACCGCGTCGTCGCCGGCCTCCGAGACGGACGCGTGCTCGTCTGGGACGTCATGCCCGAGGCCGGGGACCGGCCGACGAACGACCCCGGCGAGGAGTGAGCCGGGCACCCAATCCTCGGTCACTCGCGAAGTGACTGACGGCCTGTTTCCGTGGTGGCGGGTTCAACGCGTCGAGCGTCGTGCGAGGCGGTCCGCGCGCGAAACGAACCCAACGGCGTTCCCGAGCGTTGTGAGCCGCCTCGCCAGGGGCGACCATTCTGGTCCGGGCGATCGTGGGCGACCGCCCCGGACCAGGGTACGGTCCGCTCGCTCAGGCCTTGGCCTGGCCTTCGGCGAAGGCCGAGTCGAAGAGCCTGCCGGCGGAGGTGAAGCCCATCTTCTCCTTGACGAACCGGGCGGCCTCGGCCGCGCCGCACTCGCGGTCCATGCCAGGGTCTTCCCACTCGACGGAGAGGGGGCCGGTGTAGCCGATCGTGTTGAGGGCGCGGGCGACGCCGTCGAAATCGACCTGGCCACGGCCGGGGGACCGGAAGTCCCACCCGCGTCGCGTATCGCCGAAGTTCAGGTGCGAGCCCAGGATGCCCGTCCGGCCGTTGAGGGTTCGCGCGGCGTCCTTCACATGGACGTGATAGATCCTGTCCGGGAAGAACCGGATGAACTCGACCTCGTCCACGAACTGCCAGAGCAGGTGGCTGGGGTCGTAGTTGAAGCCGAATTCCGGACGGCGGTCGAGGGCCTGGAGGGCCCGCTCGGCCGAGTAGATGTCGAAGGCGATCTCGGTTGGGTGGACTTCCAGGCCGAACTTGACACCCTCGGCCTTGAACACGTCGAGGATCGGGTTCCAACGGTCGGCGAGGAGCTGGTAGCCCTCGTCGATCATGGCGTCGGAGGTTGGCGGGAAGGAGTAAAGCAGGTGCCAGATCGAGGAGCCTGTGAACCCGTTGACCACGGTGACGCCCAGTTTCGCGGCGGCCCTGGCGGTGTCCTCCATCTCCCTGGCGGCGCGCTGGCGGACGCCTTCGGGGCTGCCGTCTCCCCAGACGTGCTCAGGGAGGATCGACTTGTGCCGGCCGTCGATCACGTCCAGCACCGCCTGACCGGCCAGGTGGTTCGAGATCGCCCAGCACTTCAGGCCGTACTTGGCGAGCAGGTCGTGCCGGCCCTGGCAATAGTTGGGCTCTTTCAGGGCCTTCTGAACGTTGAAGTGGTCGCCCCAGCACGGGAGTTCGATCCCGTCGTAGCCCCACTGCTTGGCCTTCTGGCAGATCACTTCCAGGGGAAGGTCGGCCCACTGCCCGGTGAACAACGTGACGGGTCGCGCCATCGACTTCTCCCGCGGTCTCGCGCTGTCGGCGAATGATTTCAGGTCATGACTTTCGAAAGAAAGGGGAAGACGCAACCATACGAGGTCGGCCTTGGGGAAGTCAACGATTTGACCCCCAAGGTCGCCGGGGTCATAATCCGGGACGGCCGCCCGTTCGGGCGACCCAGCCTTCCCCCGCGAGAACCGGACGACGCCTCATGCCGCTTCGGGCCCTCTGTCTCGACTTCGACGGCGTGATCGCCGACACCGAGAATCACCACGTCGCGGCCTGGCAGCGCACCCTCGGATCGTTGGGCTGGGAGGTCGACGATCAACTCTGCGCCCGATCCCTCTGGCAGGACGACCGGTCCTTCCTCGCCGAACTGTTTCAGTCCAGGGGCGTCGTGGGGGGGGACGTCGAGGGCTGGGTCCGCCGCAAACAGGAGCTCACGAAGTCGCTTCTGGCCGACGCGCCTCGGGTTTATCCCGGGGTGCCCGAGTTGATCCGAACCGTCTCGGCGCGTATTCCCGTCGCGGTCGTCACGACGACCTGGCGAGAGAACGCGCGGGCCGTGCTGGGTACCGTCGGACTGCTCGATCGGATCGCGCTCATCGTCGCGAAAGAGGACGTGGACCAGCCCAAGCCACATCCAGAGCCCTACGAGGAGGCGGTTCGGCGGCTTGGGTTCCCGGCCGGGGAGGTCGTCGCGATCGAGGATACGGATTCGGGGATGGCCTCCGCGCTGGGAGCGGGGCTCCGGGTGCTCCTCGTCGGGGAGGCGGCGACCCGACACGCGCCCTCGGAACGGGTTCTCGTCCTTCGCGACGCCCGGGGAGGGCCCGCCCACCTCGGGGACGTGGGGCGCGTCCTGAACGCGCTGGGCTGGTCGGACTCGTGTTGAGTCGAGCGGGACTGAACCGGGAGGCGGGAGGATCGCGAAGTCGTCTGGGAGAACTGGGCGGCTGGCCTCCGCGCCTCCCCGTGGGAATCACCACGTCTTCATGCCCCGAAGGGGCTGTGGGGACGGCCTTTCCAGATCCCGCTCCCCGGTCCTTGGGACGACTTCGCAATCCTCCTGAACCGGGAGGAGCGCGGTTGGCGACCTTGACCCTGGGATGTTAGGCTCAGCACCTGATCACGCCTGGGGAGAGGGTATTCGTCATGAGCGGTTGGTTCTGGATTCGGATCGGAGCGATCCTGGGCTTGCTCGGGGTCGCCACGGGGGCCTTCGGGGCCCACGGGCTTCGGGAGCGGCTGGCGGAGACCGGTCAGGCCGCCAACTATCAGACCGCGGCCAGCTATCAGATGACGCACGCGCTGGCGCTTCTGGCCGTCGGCTGCGCGGGCCTCGCGCGGGGCCTGGCGGGGCGCGACCCCTCGGGATCGTTGAACGTCGCGGGGTGGTCGTTCCTCGTCGGCGTGCTGGTGTTTTCGGGAAGTCTTTACGTCCTGGCGCTGACGGGCCAACGCTGGCTTGGCGCGATCACCCCGATCGGTGGCGTCGCGATGCTGATCGGGTGGGCCGCCCTGATCGTCGCGACGTTCACCCAGGGGGAGGCCAGGCTCGCCGACTCCGCGCCCTCCGCGGAGCCCGCCGTCGTGGAGACCCGTCGCTGACCATGCATCATTACATTGTGACTGTCACCGCCGCGGACCGTGTCGGCATCGTCTACTCCGTGGCGGGGTCGATCCGCGACGAGGGGGGGAACATCCTCGAACTAAGCCAGACGGTCATGCGAGGGTTCTTCACGATCATTCTGGAGGCCACGTTTCCTTCCCCGCGCCGGCCCAGGGAACTGGCCGAGGCCATCGCCGAGCGCGGCAAGCGCTTCAACCTGACCGTCACGGTCCTCGAAGCGGGCCAATCCGTTCCCGAGCCTCCCGTGCCCAACGGTGAGCGGTTCATCCTGACGGTGCTGGGAGGAGACGCTCCCGGCAACGTGCACGGCATCACCGGCTGCCTGGCCGCGCACGGGGTGAACGTGGTGGACCTGCACGCCAGGGTCGTGGGGGATCGGTTCTCGCTGGTGATGGAGGCGTTCTTACCGCCGGACCTTCCCCCGGGGACCATTCGCGCGGAGCTGGAGCGGTTCGGTCGGGACCACGACCTCGAAGCGTTCGTGCAGCATGAGAACATCTTTCTGGCGACCAGCGAGCCCAGCCCGGTCCGGGTCGGCCCCAGCCTGAGACAGCAAGGAGACGACGTTGTACCGCACTGAGGACGTGCTCGCGACGCTGGGGATGATCCGGCAACACAAGCTCGACGTCCGGACCGTCACCATGGGGATCGACCTCCACGGCTGCGCGTCCCCCAGCGTCAACGAACTTTGCCAACGTGTGCGCGAGCGGATTCTCCGGTTCGCGGGCCGGCTTCGAGCGGTTTGCCGGGACGTGGAACAACGCTACGGCATCCCGATCGTGAACCGGCGGATCGCCGTGAGTCCCGTGGCCATCGTGGCCGCCGCGCACCAGGCCGAGGGCTTCCTCGCGCTGGCCAGAACGCTCGACGAGGTCGCCGGCGAGGTCGAGGTCGATCTCGTCGGAGGGTTCACGGCGCTGGTGCAAAAGGGCTGGACCGAAGGGGACCGCCGGCTGATCGAGGCGCTCCCAGAGGTCCTCTCGACCACCAAACGGGTTTGCGCCAGCGTGAACGTCGGAACGACTTCCGCCGGGATCAACATGGACGCGATCCTCGCGCTGGGAAGGGTCCTGAAGGAGACCGCCGAGCGGACCAGGGACCACGACGGGTTCGGCTGCGCCAAGCTGGTGATCTTCGCCAACGCCCCGACGGACAACCCGTTCATGGCGGGGGCCTTCCACGGCTCCGGCGAGCCGGATTGCGTGATCAACATCGGGGTGAGTGGTCCCGGGGTCGTCAAGGCGGCCGTCGAGGACCTGGTCCAGCACGCGACGGCCAACCCCAGCCTGGGCGAGATCGCCGAGGAGATCAAGAGCACGGCCTTTCGCGTGACCCGCGTGGGCGAGTTGATCGGTCGCGACGTGGCCGCGCGGCTCGGAGTGGCGTTCGGAATCGTCGATCTATCACTGGCGCCGACGCCGCAGGTGGGGGATAGCGTCGGTGAGATCCTCCAGGCGATGGGGGTCGTCCGGATCGGCGCTCCGGGCTCGACGGCGGCCCTGGCCTTGCTCAACGACGCGGTCAAGAAGGGGGGGAGCTTCGCCTCGTCGTCCGTCGGAGGGCTCTCCGGGGCGTTCATCGCCGTCAGCGAGGACTCCGCCCTGGCCAGGGCCGTCGAGGACGGCGATCTGACGCTCTCGAAGCTCGAGGCGATGACCGCGGTCTGTTCGGTGGGCCTGGATATGATCGCCGTCCCGGGGGACGCCGACGCCGAGACCCTCTCCGCCCTGATCGCCGACGAGGTCGCCATCGGCGTGATCAACCACAAGACGACGGCCGTCCGGGTGATCCCCGTGCCCGGCAAGGCGGCCGGCGAACGGGCCGTCTTCGGTGGGCTCTTCGGCGAGATGGCGATCCTGCCCATCCACGCGGCGGGGGGCTCGTCGCGGTTCGTCCAGCACGGCGGCCGGATTCCCGCCCCGCTGTCGAGCCTTCGGAACTGAGGTCGGGGGACTCGAGGCGCGCGAGAAACCGGCGACGCCGCGGGGGACGACGTCGCCGGTGGGTATCACGAATCGTCCGAACTCACCCGAGCGGCCTCCCCAGGCCGACTTCAGGCGTGCCACGCGGTGAGGCTCCCACGTTCGAGAGCCACGCCACCGCCCGTTGACCTGGGAAGAGCCCGCTCCCAAACCGTCGCGAGGATGGACGTGGCGCTCCACCCCGCGACGGCTCGGAACGGGAATCGCCAGGTCGTGAGCCGGGCGCGTCAAGGCCGATGGTTTCCGTCGACCTCGCCGGGAAGCGATCGCCGACGGTCCTCTCCATTCCGTGAGATCAACGGAGAAGCCAGGTCGGGCGTGACGGTGGCTCGATCGATGACGCGGTCCGAACGCCTGGGCGCGACGATCCTCGGGCGTTTTCGCCACGTCGGTTTCGATGGGACGACGCGGCGTCGAGGCGAGGCCACGATCGCGGCGTGAAATGACTCAGGTGGCGACCGCCTCCGAGATCAGCAGTCGAG
>JBFWRA010000225.1:0-6591 GCA_050249155.1 Isosphaeraceae bacterium
GACGGCCACCCGAGCCGTGAGCGGATGATCGGGGTCGGTCAGCCATTGGGCCAGGCCCAGGCGGTCTCTCGGCGCGTCCCTGGGGAAGGGGGGGAGCGCCTTGGGGGATTCGCGGCCGACGGGGCGGTCCCGGGGTGCGTCGTAGGCCCCGCGCGCCAGCACGTAGGCGGTTCGGGGCTCGGGCATCTCCCGCATGGTCATGATCTCGTTGACCGCGGTCTCGGCGGCGAAAAGCGCGCGCCGGGCCTGAACGAGCGCCTCGCGAGCCACCGCGGTCTCCGGGTCGACCGCTCCGAAGTAGTACGGACGCAGAGCCGATCGATCGTCGGCCAGGAGGGCCTCGGTGAGTGATTCGCCGTCGTGGACGTGGGCCATCTCGATGGGGGAGAGAGCGCGATCGTGAATGCGGACCTCGTCGATCAGGCCGTCCTTCAGACCGACCGACCGGAACCGCTCGCCGAAGACGAACCCGGGCACGCTGACCTTGACGTCCTTGGTCAGGCCGTCGCGGACGGTCTCGACCTCCGCCGGCTTTCCGTCGAGATAAAGCCGGACGCCCGAGGCCCGGCCCGAGCCGTCGTATGTGAGGCCGAAGTGGGTCCATCGCTCGTTCGGAATCGGTTCCCGGGTGCGGACCGCCAGGGCGTTCCCTGGCCAGAACCGGACCAGGGCGAACCGGGGCCTGCCCTCGTCGAGGGTCAGCTCGGCCCCGTGAAAGCCGGTGTCGGTTCCCGCCTCGCGGTGAAGAATCACCGCGTCGGGTAGCGCCTGGGGGATCTTGAGCCAGAAAGAGATCGAGAACGGAAGGCCGCGGTCGACCGGCTCGGCACCCACCTTGAACTCGGCGGGGTCGTCCCCCGTGAACCGAAGGGCCTGACCGACCTTGCCAGGGACCAGGACGTTGGCCGGAGGAGTCGCGCCGGGAGCTTTCGGGTCCGCGGCGTTGGGCAGGTCGTTGCCTTGACGGGAGTCCAGCCCATACGACCCGATGAGCCCGGGGATCACGGGGATGTGGTCTTCCCGCGACAGCCATTCCAGGAACGCCGACTCCCGGACGCACGTCGCGTTGGCCAGCGCCCGTTCGGCCTTCGTGACGGCGTCCTTCAACGCGGCGATCGACCGCTCCTGTTCAGGAGTCGGCAGGGCGAGCGTGGGGGACGGTCGGAACGCGGCGCTATCGTAGGTGCCCCATTCGTCGATGTTATTGAAGAAGGCCCCCAGACCGTAGTAGTCGGTCATGGTCAAGGGGTCGTACTTGTGGTCGTGGCAACGGGTGCATTCGAACGTCAACGCCATCGTGGCGGTGCCGAAGGTCTGGACCCGGTCGGAGACGTATTCGTTGCGCCATTCCTCGGGAATCGAGCCCCCCTCGTTGGTCATCCGGTGGAGCCGGTTGAAGGCGCTGGCCAGGCGTTGCGAACGGGTCGCCCCGGGCAGGAGGTCCCCCGCGATTTGCCAGGTCAGGAATTGATCGTAGGGAAGGTTCTCGTTGAACGCCTCGATGACCCAGTCGCGCCAGGGCCAGACGTTGGTGTCGCCGTCGGCCTGATAGCCGAAGGAGTCGGCGTACCGGGCGACGTCGAGCCACTCCAGGGTCATCCGCTCGCCGAACCGCTTCGAGGCCAGAAGCCGGTCGACCACCGTGGCGTACGCCTGGTCGGAGTCGTCTTCGAGAAAGGAGTCGATCTCGGCGAGAGTGGGGGGCAAGCCGGTCAGGTCCAGGGTGACCCGGCGGAGCCAATCCTCCCTCGACGCCTCCGGAGAAGGTTTCAGCCCTTCGCGATCGAGCCTGGCCAGAATGAACCGATCGATGGGCCCGACGGGCCAGGACGGGTCGGAGACCTCGGGAATCGGGACCGTCCGGGGTGGAGGGAGGAACGCCCAGTGCGGCTTGTACTCGGCCCCCTCGGCGACCCAGCGTCGGAGCGTCTCGATCTCGTTGGCGGAGAGACTCAGGTGGCTCGACTTCGGCGGCATCTGGGATTTGTCGGTGGCGGTGATCCGGCGGACCAGCTCGCTCTCGTCGGGATTCCCCGGCTCGATCACGCCGGAATCCAGCGCGCTTTCGGCCTGGTCGAGCCGAAGGCCGGCTTTTCTCGCCCGCTCGTCAGGCCCGTGGCAGAGGAAGCAACGATCCGAGAGGATCGGGCGGACCTGGAAGTTGAAATCGACTTTCGCGGGCGGATCCGGTGGGCCCGCTCCGAGCGAACCGAGCGGGGCGATGGCCAGAACGGCCAGGAGTCGAAGCCTGGGACGTGTCCCTGAGATGCCGAGCATAAGGTGAGTCCGCAAGCGAGGAAGGCGTCGCGCGTGCCGCGCGGGGCGTCGCGCCCGGCGCGGCGGATTTCCCTTTCACGGTAACCGGCCCCGCGGTCGCCGTTCAACCCGTTGACCCATGAGAAAGGCCCGGTTTCCCGGGCCGACACCGCGTCGAAAGTTTGGTCGCGACGATCGTAAGATTCAGGCGGCGATCGACTTGCGGCGGCTGATCGATCGCGCTCCGAGGACCGAGATCAGGCCGATGGTCCAGACCGCGACCGTGGTCGGTTCGGGGACCGGCGCGGGGGCGATCAGTTGAGCCGCCAGCATGTGCGCGGCGCAGAGGCATTCCCCCTGGGCATCGGTCAAAACCTGAGCGCTGAGAGACCTCGCGGCGTCGGGATTGAAGGCGGGCTTGTCGCCGAGCAGGTCGGCCACGGCCTTCGGGCTGAAGGAGGCGTTCGGGTCGGTGAGCAGACTCCAACTGGCGGAGGCCGAGTCGAGGTACTTTCCGGACTGATCGTGGTGAGCGCCCACGCCAAAAGCGTGCATCAGTTCGTGGGCCACGTTCGAGGCCAGAGCCGTGGCCAGTTCCTCCGGCGACTTCGCGTAGTTCAGCTTGTCGATGAAGTTGAACCCGTTGTAGCCGACGTTGGTGATCCCGATCGCGTTGGAGTTGCCCACGAACGACGCGCCCGAGACGACGCTCATCGTGTGGTCGGCCGAGGCGTTGGGGTCCAGCGTGAGCTTGGGGCTGAGCCCGTTCTGAGCGTAGATCTTCTGGACCTGGTCGAGCACCTGCGATTCAAACTGCCGCTGCTGCTGAACGCTGGGCGTGCCGCCAAACGCCTTGACGACCGAGGGACTTTCATACCAGGGTTTGATCGATCCGTTGATGAGAAGGTCCGCGTCGGCGTAGCCGCCGTTGCCGAAGTTCAGGAACGCGTCCGGCTTGCCCTGGAAGGAGGAGGCCGGAACCAGGCCCGACGGGGTCGACTTGGCGAAGACGGCGGTTTCTTTCGGGGCGGGCGCGGGGGCGGGCGCGGGAGAGGAATAGGCCGAGGTGAGGGCGGGTGCCGGAGTGGGCGTCGGCGCCGGCGTCGGCACCTTGGACCCACCAGCCCACACCGACCAGCCCTGGCTGGAGGAACTGGTCATCCAGGACAACGGTACGGCCCTCGCGGGGCTCGTCATGCCGGACCAGACCAGTGTGGCCAGCGCGACGTTCTTCCAGGCGGACATGGCGAACCTCCTGTTCGTCGCCGCATCGAGAGAACGCCGTGAAATGACCCATCGTCGGGCGTTCTTCCGGACCGGCCGAGACTCGTGAAGGGCGGAAACGCCCTGGTGTCAAAACTCCAACCGGGCCTTCCAGGAACCGGTCGAAAACGCGCGGCCTCCTTGGCCGTTCGTCGTGACGGTCTCCAGAATGCGAATGCCCGGCCTGTTGCGTGCGTCGTTACCGGATTGGCAGGACTGTAACGCTTATTCGGAGAAACGCCAGACCTTTCCTCTCAAAAAATCATCCACTCCAGGAAACTTTGTATTATTTACAACCCTTTTACTTTTTTACGGTTACGTCTGTAATTCCGGGAACGCCCCGGGAAATTTCCTGGAACCCGCCACGAGCCGGAACGACGGGTCCGCGTCCATGGAGTGAGTCATGATCGCGGGCCTCCCATTCGTCGTCCCGCCCTCCCGGTGCGGTGAATCCGGTCGAAATCTCGCTCCGACGGTCGTCTCCACGGGATCCTCATCTCCGGACGAGTCCCAGGTCCGGGTGGCCGAGCAGTCCCGCCCACAACGTCTCGTAGGCCGCCACGGTGCGTTCCGGGCCAAAGTTGGCCTCGACCCGGCGTCGCCCGGCCTCGCCGAACCGCCGGAGTCGGTCGCGATCGGCGGTGGCTTCGATCAGTCCCTCGGCCAGCGCCAGGGGATCGCCAGGAGGGACGAGCCAGCCGGTCTCCTGGGGAAGGACCAGGTCGACCGTGCCCTCGACGGCCGTCGCCAGCACGGGGAGCCGCGCCGCCATCGCTTCGAGCACGACGTTCGGCATTCCTTCCCAGAGCGATGGCAATACGAGAAGGTCGGACGCCAGCGTCAGCGCGGGCACGTCCCGACGCTGACCGAGCCAGCGAACCCGTCCCGCCAGGTTCGGGTCCGCCGAGACCTTCGCGCGAAGGTCGTCGCGTTCCGGGCCGTCGCCGACCATCGCGAGGCACCAGTCGCGCTCGGGTCGGGCCTCCGCCAGCCGGCTCGCGGCCTGGATCAGCGTGGGCAACCCTTTCTGGACGTTGAGTCGCCCGACGAAGAGGATCAGGATCGCGTCGGGGGAGACTCCCTCCAACCCGGCAATCGCCTCGCGAGACACGCGCGTCTCGGGGAGGTCGAACGGGGCGGGGTCGATGGCGTTGGGGATGACGGTCAGGCGGTCGGCGGGCCAGCCGCCGATCGTCATCGTGAACCGCCGGACACCCTCCGAGACGCAGACCGACCCCGCGCCAAGCCGGGCGGTCAGACGCTCCAGCGCGCGGTGCCAACGTTTTTGGCGTTCGGCGACCCGGTGTCCGCCGAGGACCCAGGGCCGTCCCCGGGCTCCCGGGGGCCAGGCCGCCGCGACGCCCAGCCGGGTCGCGACGTTCGCGTGGAACAGGAAGCTTTGCACCAGAGCGGGACGGGACCGGCGCAATGCCGAGGCCAGTCCGCCCAGCGCGCGGAGGGGGCGTCGAGGACTCAACCCCAGGCACGCGACGGGAATCCCCGCCGAACGGAGTGGATCGGCCAGCGGCGCCTCGGGCCCCAGGGCCAGGACCGTCGGTGACCAGCGGCTCCGGTCCAGCCCGGTCGCCAGCGCCACCATCGCCTTCTCGGCTCCGCCGACGTCCAGCTCGGTGATGACCAGGGTCACGCGGATCGGGAGCGTCGGCCAGGGGGAACGGGCCCCTTCCCTCGACGTCTCCGCCAGTCGTCGCGCCAGGGCCCGCACGGTTGGGTTAGAATCCTCGAGAGACTTCGACAGGGGTCGGGGCTTCGGCCGCGACCCATTGTGACCGTGGAGCGCCTCGCCGTGGAGACCTCGGCGTTCGATTTCGAACTGCCCGACGACCTGATCGCGCAGCGGCCCGTGGAGCCCCGCGACCGTTCTCGATTGATGGTCGTCCATCGCGATTCCGGATGGATCGAGCATCGAACGTTCGTCGATCTGCCCGAGATCCTGCGTCCCGGCGATCTTCTGGCGAGGAATAACACGAGGGTCGTGCCGGCCAGGCTCGTCGGCCGCCGGGAAGCGACCGCCGGGCGCTGGGAGGGGCTGTTTCTCAGGGCCTTGCCCTCGGGGGATTGGGAAGTACTGGCGACCACCCGAGGCAAGCCCGCCGTCGATGAGACGGTGATCGTGGGAAATCCTGACGAACACGCCGGTGGGGGCCTTCGACTTCGCCTCGTCGCCCGGGGAGAGGCCGGCCGCTGGATCGTACGCCCCGATTCCGGGGCCGACCCGACGACCCTGCTCGACCGATTTGGCATGGTCCCCTTGCCACCGTACATTCGCAAAGGTCGAGAGGAACCGGGGGACCGCCTACGCTATCAGACGGTCTACGCCGCGGTTCCCGGCGCGGTCGCCGCGCCGACGGCGGGGCTCCACTTCACCCAGGACGTTCTCCGTCGACTCGACGAGCGGGGCGTCGGCCAGGTGGATTTGACGTTGCACGTCGGTCTGGGAACCTTCCGGCCGATTGAGACGGATCGGATCGAGGATCACGTCCTTCACGCCGAGCGCGCCGAGCTGACCCCCCAGGCCGCCGAGCGGCTCAACGCCTGCCGGACGGCGGGGGGCCGGATCGTCGCGGTGGGAACGACCTCGGCCAGGACCCTGGAAACCGCGGCGTCGGCGTCGGAGTCGGTCGCTCGACCGTTCCGCCCTTTTTCCGGTGAGACCGCCCTCTACCTCCGCCCTGGCCACACGTTTCAAGGGCTTGACGCGCTTTTGACCAACTTTCATCTGCCCAGGAGCAGCCTGATCGTTCTGGTCAGCGCTCTGGCGGGGGTCGACCTGACCCGGGACGCCTACGCCGAGGCCGTCCGCCAGCGGTATCGATTCTACAGCTATGGGGACGCGATGCTCGTCCTGTGAGTGAGCCCCGGGGGCTTGGTTCAGATGCGGTCGTCGCCGAGCAGGTGCTGGCTGGATTTGAGGATGCGGTTCTGTCGGCTGGCGATCGTGGAGGGGTGCTGGGTGGCCTTGGACTGAAGGTCGGCCAGGTTGGCCTGGCAGAAGGGGCATTCAATGATCTGGATGTGGAACGTGACGTAGTTCGACTCGGCGGGATCCAG
>JBFWRA010000226.1:0-6587 GCA_050249155.1 Isosphaeraceae bacterium
AACCGCCCACGGTGCGGCATGCCGAAGACGATCTCGCGAACCCCGAAACGGGCCGACCGCTCGATCACCGCGTCGAGCAGGGGAATCAGGACTTCCCCCCCTTCCAGGGAAAACCGCTTCTGTCCCACGTATCGCGTCGAGAGAAAGGTCTCGAATTGCTCCGCGGCGTTGAGCTTCAGCAAGATCCTGCGCTTCTTGCGAAGATCGAAATCTGGGCGGTTGCGTCCAGGCTCCATCCGATCCTGAAGCCAGCGCCGGACGTTCGGATTGCGAATGTGCATGTACTCGACGCCAATCTTCCGACAGTAGGTCTCCTTCAAGACCTCGAGCAGCTCGCGCAGTGGGGCGTGCGGGGGGGTCGTCAGACGATTGTAAAACACCTTGTCGAGATCGGCGGCGTCGAGACCGAAGGCGTCCAGGCCGAGCAGTTCGTGCGAGTCGCGCGAGGGGGCCATCTGAAGGGGGTCGAGGTCGGCCAGGTAATGGCCAATCTCCCGGTAGCCGTCGACCAGCCGGGTCACGGCGGCCTGCGCCTTGGAGGCGTCGGGATCGACGCCGGCGGCCGCGCTGAACGATTGACCTAACTCGAATCCCTCGAAAAAGCTTCGCCAGGATTCATCGACCGAGGCGGGATCGTCCCGCCATCGCCGTTGGTATTCCTCGATGAGCTCGAGATTCCACCGGTTCGCGACCGTCGAGCGGCTCATTTTCAAGAATCCCTGATCGGGCGAGGCGTGTTCGGGTCGGCACCCGCCCGGTTTTTGCCGGAATCACCCCGTGGAGACCCCTCGGGCCCGGAGGGAATCTCTCCCACGCATGATCGGTCAGTTTAACCGAAACGAACGAGGCCCCACAGCCCGATTCATCGTCCGATTCTCGTGGAACCGCCTCGGCGCGGCGTCCCACGGCGAGAAACGGGAGCCGGGGTGAACGGTCCTCGTCGATCCTTCCAGTATAGTCGTCGGGGCTGGAACGTCGTGGGACTTCTCGTGCGAAATCGATGCCCGCGAGGATTCAAAACCGGCTCACCCAACCGGGGGCGAGGAACTTCTCCTGGAGTAAAGATTCGGTGAGGTCCTCGGGGATCGTCGCGAGGGTCGCATCGGCGTTCCAGGCGGATCGGATCGCGTGGGTGAGCGTCGAGCGGGGCAGGGGGAGCGTCGTGAGAAAGTCGACGTGGCTTCGGCCCGCGCGGTACTCGGGCTGTTTGGCGGGGGGACGGGTGTAGCGAGTGACCAGTTCCAATGGCATCGCGTAGATCAGCGTGGCGTGGACCAGGAGATGGCGTCGAAGTCTGCGTTGGGCGCTGCCGGCGAACTTTCGGTCGTGGAGGGTCAGGTCGCCGGACCCTTGAACGAGGACGTTCGCGTCGAGTTCGCGCAGGGCCTCGGCGATTCGCTCGAGGACGAGGATCTGGGCGCGGTCCACGGCGATGAGACCGGGCTGGGCGTCGATCGGCAGGACCACCGCGACGTTGAGCGTGCCAGGGCCGACGACCACGGTGCCCCCGCCGCTGGACCTTCGGGCGACGGGAACGCCCTCAGCCTGGCAACGCTCCACCTCCACGTCGTCTCGAAGCCGGGAGGACGCGCCCAGAACCACCGTGACCGCTCGTGGTTCCCAGAACCGAAGGATCGGCCCCGCGCCTCGTTCCTCCGCGGCGATGAGAAGCGCCTCGTCGAGCGCCAGGTTGGCCTCGATCGTCGGCAGGGTCAAATCCAGGAGGGAAAGCGACAATCGGGTCATGAAAGTCGACCGCCCCGGAATCTGGCCGGGGCGGTCGGTCTGTGGCCCTGGAGGCGAGCGATCAGAACTCACTCACTCGTCGACCCGATAGACGTTGTGGCAATTGGTGCAGGTGACCTTCACGGCGTTGAACGATTTCTTCGCGGCGGCTTGCTCGGTGCCGGACTTGGCGGTCAACTTGGCCAGCTCGTCGGACTTCGCGATAAAGTCGTCCATCAGCTTTTCCCACTCGGCGTGGGGCTTCTTCTGGGCCTCGGAAGGGCCCTTCTCCGAGCGCGCTTCCTTACCCAATTCAGCGAGTTGGGCGGCGGCCTCGGAAACGTCCTTCTGGGCCTTCTTGTACGCGATCGAGGTCCGCGTCCCCTTCGTGATCACGATATTGTTGGCCTGAACCTTCTCCATGATCTTGGCGAGCGGGGATTCGTCGTCAGCCGCCCAGGAAAGGCCACTGAACAGGATCGCGGCGGCGGACATGACGACGAGCGTGGTCCACTTTCGGGACATGGTCGAGTGCTCCAAGAGGATCGAAATAGGGAACGCGGCGGTTCCAGGTTGAATCGCCAAACGGCCGGCGGGGGTCGGCGTGGCGGTCAAGTTCCGCCCGATCGACCCGGTCGGTAGGAGATCCCAGCATAAACGTTGAGGCCCCCGCGATCAAGGAGGAAGGGGAGCGCCCCCTGGTCGCAAGAGGTGATACAATCCAGGGATTGGCCCCTCGGGGTCGCGATCCGTCCCCAACTTTTGCGACCGAGTCCCATGGCCGAGCCGATCAACTACCAATCCGCCGGCGTCGATCTCGACGTTTACGAGAAGACCATGGCGCAGCTCCCGCCCCTGTTGCGGCGGACCTACACCCCTCGGGTCCTGGATTGGCCCGGCGGGTTCGCGGGGCTCTTTCGGCTCGACGACCAGATCGGCCTGCTCTCCAGGCGATACCGCGACCCGGTCCTCGTCGCCTCGACCGACGGCGTCGGCACCAAGCTCAAGCTGGCCGTGGCCTCCGGAAGACACCAGACCGTCGGCATCGACCTGGTCGCCATGTCGGTCAACGACTGCCTCTGCGCTGGGGCCGAACCCCTGATCTTCCTCGACTACGTGGCCATGAGCCGAGACGACCCCGACTTGACTCGGGCGATCGTGCAAGGAATCAGTGATGGTTGCGTGGAGGCCGAGTGCGCCTTGCTGGGGGGTGAGACCGCGATCCTTCCCGAGTTCTATCAACCTGGGGAATACGACCTCGCGGGGTTCTGCGTGGGGGTCGTCGAACGCAAGCAGGTGCTCGACGGCCACGACGTCAGGGTGGGGGACAAGGTCGTCGGTCTAGCGAGTTCCGGGCTGCACTCCAACGGCTACAGCCTGGCCAGGAAAATCGCCCTGGAACACGCGGGGCTCCGGCACGACTCCCACGTCGAGGCGCTGGGGAGGACCGTGGCCGACGAGTTCCTGGAGCCGACCCGCATCTACGTCCGCGCGGTCAAGACGGTCTATCGTCAATACCGGGTCAAACGGATCGTCCACGGCATCGCCCATGTCACGGGGGGGGGCCTGATCGACAACCCACCCCGGGTCTTGCCCGAAGGGCTGGCGATTCGGCTGGTTCGGGGTTCCTGGGAAATTCCCAAAGTCTTCCCCTGGCTTCAGGCCCTGGGCGGAGTGGATGACGCCGAGATGGATCGGGTGTTCAACATGGGAATCGGGCTGGTCATGATCGTCGCCGAGTACTACGCCGACTCAATCGTCCGGACTCTGCGGACCGAGGCCGACACACCGGCCTGGATCATCGGCGAGGTCGTCCCGGGGAATCGCGAGGTCCTCTGGGCCTGAAGACCCGGCGATTCGGATCGAGTTCCGCCCCAACCACGGGAGCCTGTCGTGCGTATCACCTTGGGAGTCTGTCTGGGGTTGTGGCTTCTGACCCCGTCGGTTCGCGGTGACGAGACCGCGGGGCTGAAGCCCGGGGTTCGAGGGCTGGTCGTGCGGGCCTCCGGGCCCGTCAAGGTCGACGGCAAGCTCGACGAATGGACGCAGGCGTTTTGCACCCCGGTGCAGTACGACCACAAGGACGTGCTCAATCGCGCGGCGCAGTTCTTCTACCTCTGGGACGAGGAGGCGCTTTACGTCGGGCTTCGTTGCCTTGACCAGAAGCAGGCCAATCCCGCCCCGCTGGCCGGTTCGTTCAACGGCGACGCCGTGGAGTTCTACCTCGACACCCGGCCCGGCGACGCGCTCCGTGGCAAGGACTGGACCGAGGGCGCGATCCATTTTTACTACACCGCGTTTGATAAGGCTGAAATCAAGCCTCGATGGGTGATGCGGCGGGGGATCGCGACGAGCGAGACGCCGATCGAAGGGGTCGAACTGGCCGCCACCCAGACCGCCGATCACTACGACCTGGAATTCAAGATCCCCTGGAAGAACTTCCCGACCTTCAAGCCCTCCGCCGGCGCGTTGATCGCGGTGGACGCCGAGCTTTGCCACGGCGACGGCGGAACGCGCACCGATCGAACCTTCGCGTACGGCTCTCCATTGTCGGTCCAGCAGCCGGCGTCGCTGGGGAAGGTTCAGCTCGTGGACCTCTACGACCCGGATCACGTTCCCGCGGTTGGGCCCGCGACCTTCCCTTTCTGGGTGGGCACGCCCTGGGTTCAGAAGGAACGCGGGCGCGTCCAGGCCGTCGTCGCGATTCCGCCAGGGTTCGCGGAGATCGTCGGCGAGGTCGTCGTCCGGATTCATGACGTCGAGGGTAAGGTGGTCAAGACGGTCCCCGCCCAGCTCGAGCGATTCGGCCCCTCGGGCCTGAATTTCGCCAGGGCGACCGCCTCGTGGTCGATCGACGACTTCGCTCCGGGGTCGTACTTCGCCACGGTGAAGATCAGAACCATGACCGGAAAAACCCTGGCCACCGTCGCGCCTCGGATGGTGGACGAGGCGATCCTGAGTGGTCGCTGAGCGCCCGTCGCTCCGATTCGCTTCGGGAAAGCGTGGTGGGGGCTGATCCCTCGAAGCCCCTCACGCGTATAATCTTTGAGGTCACGATCCCCCGGTCCTCCGTTCCAATTGGGTGGGACGACACGTCAGGTCAGTTCGGGTCGAGTCGAGTCGAGGAGAACGCGCCATGGCTTCGGGCACGCATCCCGCCGGCAAGCTGCTCGATTTCGAGCAGTTCATCGAGCACCAGATCGACCGGACGCGGTCGAAGATCAAGTCGACCGACGTCTTCACGGCGTTGCTGGTGCTCATCACCGCCGGGCTGGGGGTGCTTTTCACCGAGGTGGTCCTCGACCACGTTTTCGGGCTCCCCATCTGGTTTCGTAGGATCGTCCTTTGGGGTGGTTCGATCGCCGCGGCGGCGTACGCGGTGCGATGGATCGTGGCTCCGCTGGTCAGCCGGGTCAACAGCGTCTACGCCGCCCGAACGATCGAGGAGACCGACCCGAGCTTCAAGAACTGCCTGATCACCTACCTCGACCTTCGGAGGCAGAAGGGGAAGGTTTCGAAGGCCGCGATGGCGGCCGTCGAGGCCAAGGCGGTGAAGGACCTGGCCGGGGTCGAGATCGACGCGGTGGTCAACCAGCGCCGGCTTCTGGAGATGGCCTACGCCCTCTCGGGGATCGTGGTCGTGTTTTGCCTCTACGCCGCGTTCACGCCGAAGAGCATCCTCGACTCCGCCAAGCGGGCCTTCCTGGCCGACGTCGTCCGGCCGACCAACACCCGGCTGGTCGATATCAAGCCGGGGAACCACGCCGACCTCGCCCGGGTGGTTTCCGGCTCGGACGTGGTCGTCTCGGTTCGGACCGAGGGCACTCGACCGAAATCGGTCACGCTCCATCACAGCGCCGACGGCGGCAAGTTCTTCTCGATCGTTCCGCTGTCCGCCGGGGAGAATTACTACGACCCCTGGCAGGTCACCCTGCGCAACGTCAGGCGGAGCCTGGACTATTATCTGACCGGCGGCGACGGGGAATCGCTTCACTACCGGCTCGACGTCGTCCCCGCGCCGATGGTCACCTCCGTCGCGCTGGACCTGGAGTTCCCGAGCTACACCGGGGTGCCCGCCCGTCGGAACGTGCCCGGCGGTTTCGTCGAGGCGATCGAGGGAACGATCGTTCAGGTCAAGGCGACGACCAACGAGCCAGCCGAGTCGGCCTCGTTTGAGTTCTCCAAGGGAAACAACGGCGGGCGGCTCGAAGTCGACGGCAAGGACGCCCACAAACTCGTCGGCAAGTTCGTGGTCAAGGAGACGGGATCGTATTCGATCCGATTCAAGACCACGGGGGGCCAGATCAACCCGGACCCGGTCGTCTACGATATCAAGGCGATCCCCGACCGGCCTCCGACGGAACTGGCGTTTCTCAGCCCCGATCAGCCTGAGATCACCGTGCCGGCCAACGTGGCGGTGCCGATGGTCATGACGGCCGTCGATGACCACGGCGTCAAGGACGCGTTCCTCCAGGTTCAAAACGGCAACGTCACCCTGAGCAAGGTCAACCTCCTCGAAGGCAAGCCGACGACCCGGCGGTTCAAGGGGACCGCGACCGTCGACCTGCAAGCCTTGAAGGTGGAACCAGGCGCTCAGCTCGAGTACTGGCTGACCGTCCACGACAACAAGGAACCGTTCTCCAACCGCGCCGAGACGCCTCACCAGATCATCAAGGTCGGGGAACCGGTCAAGTCCGAGGAAAAGCAAGCCATCGAGGAGAAGCGCAAGGAAGCGGCCGAGGAAGCTGAGAAGAGGATTCCCCCCGAACCCGAGGCCGACCGCGACCTAACCGTCGATCCCGGCGACCCGGAGGAAAACCAGACGCCTCCCGAAGACCCCGATCAAGCCCAGACTCCGCCGA
>JBFWRA010000227.1:0-6574 GCA_050249155.1 Isosphaeraceae bacterium
TGAGAAAATGAGGGCCCGGATCGACGCCGGTGAGATGGAGGACCGAGAGGTTCAAATCACCATGCCCGCCCGGAACGTCGCGCCCGTCTCGATCCTCGGCGCGGCCAACATGGAACAGATGGAGATGGACCTCCAATCCATGTTCGAGAAGCTCGCCCCGAGGGCGTCCCAGACCCGAACCCTCGCGGTCCGAGAGGCCCGGCCCATCCTGCTTCAACAGGAAA
This sequence comes from Isosphaeraceae bacterium, assembly GCA_050249155.1. Classification (GTDB taxonomy): domain Bacteria; phylum Planctomycetota; class Planctomycetia; order Isosphaerales; family Isosphaeraceae; genus JBFWRA01. The sequence continues at coordinate 225 of JBFWRA010000227.1, forward strand.
TCGAGCAGTTGCTCGATCAGGAGAAGATCAACCAGAACGCCGTGGCGCTCGCGGAAGAGTCGGGCATCGTCTTCCTCGACGAACTCGACAAGGTCGCCGGCGACGACGGCGGCCGAGGGCCCGACGTCTCTCGACAGGGGGTCCAGCGCGACCTCTTGCCGATCGTCGAGGGTACGACCGTCACCACGAAATACGGCCCGGTCAAGACCGACTTCGTGCTCTTCATCGCCGCCGGAGCGTTCCACAAGAGCAAGCCGTCGGACCTCATGCCCGAGCTCCAAGGGCGATTCCCGATCCGCGTCGAACTTCAGGACCTGACCCGGGACGACTTCGTCAGAATCCTCCGCGAACCCCGAGCCTCGATCACATTCCAATATCAACAACTCTTGAATACTGAAGGGATCGACCTGCGTTTCACCGACGCCGCCATCGAGGCGATGGCCGATTACGCCTTCCACGTCAATCGGTCGACCCAGAACATCGGGGCCCGACGACTTCACACGATCCTCGAACGGGTCACCGAACAGCTCAGCTTCGACGCCTCGGAACGCTCCGAGAAGACCGTCGTCATCGACGCGGCCGACGTCCGCGAGCGACTCGACGACCTGACCAGGGATGATGATTTGAGCCGATACATCCTATGACACCAGCGCGGCGGATTCGCCGGCCAGCCAGCCAGTGCTCCAGGCCCCCTGGAAGTTGTAACCGCCGATCCGGCCGTCCAGGTCGAGGACCTCGCCGGCGAAGTGGAGTCCAGGCTGGAGCGTGCTCTCCAGGGACTTGGGGTTCACCTCGTCCAGGAGCACGCCGCCGCTGGTCACCTCCGCTTTCTCGAATCCGAGCGTTCCCTCGATGGGAAGCGTGAGCGCCTTGACGGCCTGGACGAGCCGTTTGCGCTCCTCTCGGGAAAGCTCCGGGCCGCATCGCGACGGGGGAATCCCGGCGGTCTCGACGATCGCCTCGCGGAGCCGTCGGGGGAGCGCCTCGGGAAGAAGCTGGGTGACGGATCGTCGGCCCGTCCTGCTGTCTTCGAGCACGCGGCGCTCGATGTGTTCGGCCGACGCCTCGGGGAAGAGGTCGACGGCCAGTCGGAGCGCACCGCCATTTTCAGGCCGAGCGACCGCGCGGCTCACGTCGAGCACGGCGGGACCGGTCAGGCCGAAATGAGCGAACAGCAACGCCTCGCGGCGCTGGGAAAGGACCCGGCCGGTCCCGTCCAGGACCGAGAGGCTGACGTCGGGCAGCGTCATCCCGCGCAGCGCGGCGACCCACCGAGGGACCACCCGGATCGGCACCAGATCCGGACGCGGTTCGACGATCGTGTGGCCCAGCGCCCTGGCGATCGCGTAGCCGTCCCCCGAGGTTCCGCAACCGGGGTAGGACTGGCCGCCCACCGCGAGGATCACTCGGCGCGCCGTCTCGACCCCGTCGGGAGTCGTGACCCGGAAGCCCTCGGCGATCGGGTCCAGCGCTTGGACCGGCGACGAGACTCGGAGAACGGCCCCCGATCGCCCGAGCCTTCGCACCAGGGCGTCGAGCACGTCCACGGCGCGGTCGGAGACGGGGAAGATCTTGCCGTTGGCCTCGACTTTCGTGGCGACTCCCTCGGCCTCGAAGAGTTCCACGGTCCGTTCGACGCTGAACGCCCGAAGCGCCGGGCCAAGAAAGGCGCCGCCGTCGCCGAAGGCGTCCTGAATGCTTCGCGCCCCCCTGGCCTCCCGGGGGTCGTAGGCGGGATCGACCGGGCCGGAAACGACCCGGAGGTTGCGAAGCCCCCGGGCGTTGGTCAGGTTGCAGCGGGTACCCCCCGAGATCAGGATCTTCACGCCGGGCCTGCGGTTTTTCTCCAACAGGAGAACGCGGGCTCCGGCTTCCGCCCCTCGGATCGCCGCGCAAAGCCCCGCGGCCCCCGCGCCCAGGACGATCACGTCCCAGGGCGGGGTCGGAGGGTCGGTCCTGTCCGAGGGTTCGACGGCGAGGTGGTCTTCCATGAAGCGGCTCATTCACGGGGCGTGTCCTGGGGGCTCGCCCATCGTACCGTTTCGAGCCGGCTGGTCACATGACCGTGAAGTAATTCGAGGCCGCGACGTCGAAGTAGTCGGGCCTCAATTCCAGGGGCAGGTCGTTGTAGATGCAATAATTCCGGACTTGCAGCAAAAGGTCGCGGGGTTGACAGCATCGGAACGGGCGGTTGACCCGTCGGTAGTGATGCTCGATCAGGTGGTTGACCGCCAGGGCGTCGATCTCGGGGAATCCCAGCTTCGGGGCGAAGATCTCGATCATTTGACGGAACATCGCCTCGGTCGGGTCGGAGGCGTTGATCTTGTAGGGAATCCGGCGGAGGAACGCCTCGTCGACGAGTTGCTTGGGCTCCAGGTTGGTGGAGAAGAGGATGAGCTGGTCGAACGGCACGCGGAACTTCTTGCCGCTAGCGAGGCAAAGAAAGTCGTAACGTTTTTCCAGGGGGACGATCCAGCGGTTGAGGAGTTCGATCGGCGCCATGCGTTGGCGTCCGAAGTCGTCGATCAGGAAGGTGCCGTTGTTGCTCTTCATGTGCAGCGGGGCTTCGCTGATCTTGGTGATCGGATCGTAGTGGATTTCCAGGTCCTCCATCCGAAGCTCGCCGCCGGCGATGATGGTGGGGCGTCGGATCTCGATCCAGCGGTGGTCGTAGTCGTCCTCGCGGAGCAAGCCTGAACGCTGGACGGCGATCGGCTCATGGTTGGCGGGATCGAAGAGCTTGAGGATCTGTCCCGAGATGTCGATGACGCGGGGAATCCAGACGTTCGTGCCGAAGCAGCGCGTGATCCGCTCGGCGATGCTGGTCTTGCCGTTGCCAGGGTATCCGTAGAGGAACATCCCGCGGCCCGAATTGATCGCGGGGCCGAGGGTCTGAAACATCTCCTCGGAGACCAGCAGGTCGGAGAACGCCTTGCGAAGGTGCTCCTCCTTGGGTTGTTCGGCGGTGATGGTCTGGGCCGCGACGGACTTCACGTACTCCTCGAACGGGACGGGGGCTGTGCCGACGTAGGCGCATTCCTCGAAATAAAGCTTCGCCCGGGCTCGACCCGTGTCGGTCAACGAGTACATGTAATCGTTGGCCGCCACCGTGTTGGTGTACGTGACGATCTGCTGGTTCTTGAGCTGGCGGAGGAACTCCGGGAACGGCCCAAAGGGAAGGCCCAACTCCTCGGCGATCCGGCGACCCGAGGCCACGCTGATGCCCAGCAGGAACTTGAGGATCAGGCTCTCGATCTGCGCGAAATTCAGCCCCGCCTCCTCGAACGTCGAGACCGGCTTGGGGCGAAAATTCGTCCGCTTCACCGCCAGGGGTTGCGGGACTGTGGAGGGTTCGGCGACGCTCACGGTCTATGCTCTCCGCGAGGAAACTCCGTAGGTCTTCGTCGCAACCCTAGGACTGACCCCGCCGCCGGTCAAACGACGTGTTGGACCGGGTCAACCCGGCGGAAAGGTCGGTGGCGTTGACGCCACGCAACAGAACCTCGCGTCGTCGCTCTCCCCGGGGAACGAAACGAAGCCACCAGCGCCTCTGGGGCAACAGCTCGGCCACCCGATCCGCCCACTCGACCAGACAGATTCCACCCGCGTCCCAGTAGTCGGCGACTCCCAGCGCCTCGAAGTCGTCGGGGTCGTCCAGTCGGTAGGCGTCGAAGTGATAGACTGGCAATCGACCCTGGTATTCGTGGATCAGGACGAAGGTCGGGCTGGTCACGAGCGTCCGATCGACCCCCAGCGCCTCGGCGAACGCCTGCGAGAACCGGGTCTTCCCCGCACCCAGCGGCCCTTCCAGGCCGATCACCGTCCCTGGCTCGGCGAGTTCCGCCAGCGCGACGGCCAGCCGGTCGGTTTCCTCCTCCGACTCCAGGTCGATCGCGAGCCCGTCCTGGGTCGATTCGAGTCGCATCGTTCAGGACTCACTCCCAGTCGATCGATCGCGAAGGTGGTCGAATCCCGAGGCCACCAGGGGGCTCCGCCCTCCGGAACCGTCGAGGAGCCATAGTCCAGGTTCCGCGGTGACTTCCCCGATCTGGAACAACCTCACTCCGGGCGGAGCCGACGACGTCACGAGCCTGGCCGCCTCGGGGTCGAGCGTCAGGCAGAGCTCGAAGTCCTCACCGTCGTTCAGGGCGTGGTCCAGCGCGGTCCGACCGTCCCGCCGGCTCAACGCCTCGGCGTCCTCGTGGATGGGAACCGCTTCGGCGTCGATCCAGGCGCCCAGGCCGCCGCTCTCCTCCAGAATGTGGCCCAGATCCGAGGCCAAACCGTCGGAGACGTCGATCATGGAACGGATCGGAACCGCCTCGTGCAAGGTCAGGGCTTCGCGGACGCGAGGGACCGGCCGAAGATGTCGTCCGAGGAGACTTCCCCCCAGCGGCCCGGTGATGAGGATCACGTCTCCCGGCCGGGCGCCCGACCGATAGACCGGCCCCCGATCGGTGGTCTCTCCCAGCAGGGTCAACGAGAGGACCAGCGGGCCGTCCCAGGCGTTGGTGTCCCCCCCGACCATCGCCACGCCGAACGTCCTCGCGAGGGCGTCCAGCCCCTCGTGGAGCCCCTGGACGACGTCGGAGGCGATTCGCCGGGGCAGCGCCACCGCGACGACCCCGGCGACGGGTCGCGCCGCCATCGCCGCCAGGTCCGAGAGGTTCACCGCGAGCGCCTTGTGGCCGACCGCGACGGGCCCCGCCTCTTCGAGCGTGAAGTGGCGACCCTCCATCAGCATGTCGGTCGTCACGACCAGTCGCGAGCCAACCGCCAGGTCCAGAACGGCCGCGTCGTCCCCGATCCCCTGGACGACCCGGGAATTCCCCGCGGATCGCTCGCGAACCCAACGAATCAGCTCGAATTCCCCGGGGGATGGTCCGGCGACGTGGCGTGGGTCACTCATGCTCGGATCGATCGGATCGTCCCGCCGAGGCGCGGCCCGCGAGGAAGGCCGCGACCGCCTGCCTGCTCGCGCGTTCGAGCCACTCGGGAGCGTGCGCGATCGCCTCGTCAAGGGTCGAGGGACCTGGACAAATGCTGAAAAGGGCGTTCACGCCCTCGGCGATCACGTCCTCGGCGCCGGGACCGAGCGTCCCACCGATCGCGATCGTCGGAAGACCGAGGCCGCTGGCCAGTCGCGCCACCCCGACGGCCGTCTTGCCAAAGGCGCTGGAGGCGTCGATCGAGCCTTCTCCGGTGAGACAGAGGTCGGCCGATCGCAGGCGGTCGGCCAGGTCCACCGTCTGAATCACCAGATCGACGCCGGGCTCAAGCGTCCCGGACGCGAAGGCGACCAGGCCAGCCCCCAGGCCACCCGCGGCACCCGCCCCCGGGAGATCACGCACGTCCCGCCCCAGGTCGCGCTCAATCCGGTCGGCCAGGCGACCGAGGTTCCGGTCGAGGCGTTCGATCATCGCGGGGTCGGCCCCCTTTTGCGGGCCGTAAACGGCCGAGGCGCCCCGAGGACCGCACAGCGGGTTGTCCACGTCGCAGGCGACCCGCATGGTCGTTTCCGCCAACCGAGGATCAACTCCGGAGGGATCGATGCGGTCCAGCGCGTCGAGCGAGCCACCCCCGGGATCGAGGTCGTCGCCGTTCCGGTCCAGGAGCCGGTAGCCCACCGCCTGGGCGAACCCCGCGCCCCCGTCGTTGGTGGCGCTTCCCCCGATTCCGACGATGAAATGGCGGGCCCCGGAATCGAGGGCGTGAAGTACGAGTTCGCCGGTCCCTCGGGTGGTCGTCCGGGAAGGGTCGCGCGCCGACTTGGGGACCAGCGCCAGGCCAGACGCGGTCGCCATCTCGATCACGGCGGTTCGCCCATCGCCGAGGAGGCCGTACCGCGCCAGGACGGGAGCGCCCAGAGGACCCGTCACCTGGACTTCCTGATACGAGCCTCGCGTGGAAGTGACCAGCGCGTCGATGGTCCCCTCGCCACCGTCCGCCATGGGAATCTCTTCCACGATGGCCGAAGGCTCGGCCAGCGAGACTCCCCTGGCCATCGCCGCGGCGGCCTCCATCGCGCTGAGGCTGCCGCGAAACTTGTCAGGGGCGATCACGACCCGGATGCTCATGGCGGGTTCCCGAGCGTCAACGGTCTGGGAAGGAGTCTCGGCACGGACTCGACCGACCGTTTCAATCAGGGTACCCTGGCGTTGCGACGGAGGAAACGTCCCGCCGCGTCAGAGGATTGGACCGGCGAACCGGTCAGGCCATGACCGTCCTGGGTTCGGAGGTCGTCGCCTTCTCCTCGGGAACGATTTCCTCGCGATAAACGGCGACGTCGTCGGGTGCTTCGATGCCAATCCGCACGGAGTTGCGATCAATTTTGACGATCGTGACGCGCA
>JBFWRA010000228.1:0-6533 GCA_050249155.1 Isosphaeraceae bacterium
CCCTCTGATTGCCCCGGCGCGTCGCGTAGCGGATCACGACCGGCAGCACGTCGACCGCCACGTGATCCAGTTCCGGCCTGGCCAGGGCGCTCATCAACGTATACCGGGCGTTTCCACACCCGAGCTCCAGGACCACCGGCGCGTTCCTTCCAAACAGCGATGGCCAGTCCAGCGGCCCCTCGGGGGGGAGCCGCTTCACCGCGGTCCTCGCCCAGTCGGCCTCGGGCAGAATCACGCCAGGGATCGGAACTCCGAATTCCGACTCGACGTCACCCGGCTGGGGCATGGGCCGCCTCGTCCGGAAAAGAGCCGATCCTCGATCGATCCGCCACGTTCAGCACCTCCATCGCCGCGTTTCGCCCATTGACGCCGATCACGCTGCCGCCAGGATGCGTGCAGGCCCCGCACAGGAACACGCCAGGGATCGGCGTCCGGGGCTCCAGCCGGCGCGACCAGAGATGGTCGGGGAGACATTCTCCCTGAAAGATATGACCACCTGTGAGACCAACCTCGCGTTCGATATCGGGAGGCCCGAGCACCTGGGCGTCGACCACGGCGTCGGGAACGTTCTCGCAGAACCGGCCGATCGATGCGAGGGCCAGGGCCTTCACCTCCTCCCGGCGGTCGTCCCAGTCTCCCTCCGCGAAGGCGAAAGGCACGTACTGGGCGAAGACGCTCATCGTGTGACGCCCGTCCGGAACGACCGAACGATCGTGGGCGCTCTGGAAGTAAAGCTCGGTCCAGAGCCGAGTTGGCAGCCTCCCCGAACGCGCCGCGGCGAAGCCCTCGGCCCACTCCTGGCGGGTCAATGGCGTGTTGATCTGGCCAAGGTGATGAGGCTCCGACGTGCCCGGCCTGGCCGAGAAGCTCGGAAGCTCTCGCAGCGCCACGTTCAGCTTGACCGTGCATCCCTCGATGGGCACGGCCTCGATCCGCGCCCTCCAGGCGGGGTCGGCCGCCTCGCCGAGCAGTCGCAGGGTCACCCTGGGGTCGGCGTTCGAGACCACCACGGGAGCGAGCAACCGTTCGCCACCGACCAGCTCGACCCCCTCGCCGGGCAAGATCCTGGCCACGGGGACCCCGGCGGCGACGACCGCGCCCGCCTCCCGGGCGGCGTCGCAGAGCAGGAACGAGACCGTCCCCATCCCTCCGCGAACGTAACCCCACATTCCGGGCATGCCCCCCATCCGGCCCGAGGCGTGGTGGAAGTGGATCGAGGCCGTTCCAGGGACGAACGGGCTGGCGTTGGTGCCGATCACCCCCTGGCCGAGGTACGCGATCTTGAGCCGCTCGTCCTGGAAGTAATGGTCCACGAACTCGACCATCGACCATTCGAAGAGGACCTTCAGGGCCTCCTCGTCCGGGCCGATCCGGGTGAGGATCTGATCGCGCGACGGAGCGCGGCCGATCCAGTGGTCCCGATCGCCAGGCGGGCGAAGGGCGTCGCGGAGCCGTCGCTTCACGTCGCAAAACGCCCGGAAGCCTTCGATATCCACGGATGAAAGCGCTTGAATCTCGGCTTCGCAGCGCTCGTCGTCGTCCCAGAGTTGCACGCTCGATCCGTCCTCGAAGGGCACGAACAATCCGGCCGTCGCGGGAATCCACTCGAACCCCCGCGCGGGCAGGTCCAGCTCGTCGAGAATCAACGGGTGGAGCAATCCCGCGAGATAGGCGCAGGGTGAGATCTTGTAGCCTGGCCAGACCTCCTCCAGAGTACACGCTCCTCCGACCCGCTCCCTGGCCTCCAGCACCAGCACGTCGCGCCCCGCCCTCGCGAGGTACGCCGCGCAGGCCAGTCCGTTGTGCCCCGCGCCGATCACGATCACGTCCCAGCGCCGTCGCGCCAGCTCGGCGATCGGGGCGGGCAGGCCGATCCTCCCGAGCACGTCCGCGGTCTTTCTCGGTTCTGATCGGGTCGACATCGACCGACTCCTGGAAGGACACGGATTCCCAAGCGGCTTAGGGTCGCGGCACCCGGTTCATCGTGTAGTGCCCGACCGCGGGCGAGGCTCCCGGCAGGGTGGTCTGGACCTCGTAGATCCGGCCGGGGATCAGGGGCTCGCGAACTCTGAGTCGGGCGGATCGTCCGTCAGGGGAAAGGTCGACGCCGTCCACGTGAAGCGACTCCTCGTCGGTTGGCGGCGAGTGGTACGACCCTTGATAGACGTGCCGGTAACGTCGGACCCGATACGAGGATGGCTCCACCGCCTTCCGGGGATCGGAGGCGGGGGCGAGGAAGGTGAGCAGGAACCCGTCGCGCCGGGCGCTCAACTCTTGAAGGCCAAACCGGGGGGTGCCCGAGTACCGGACCTGGTAGACGGCCCCTTGCTCGGGCTCGCCTCCCCAGGCCGGTTCTCGAAGGCTCCCGACGAACAGGGTGCCGTCGCCTCGGAACGCCAGGCAGAGCGGGCCGAGGAGGTTTTCCAGGAACGGGTAACAGGCTCCCTGAGTTTGACCGTCGACCTCCTCCAGACTCGCCCTCAAGATGAATCGATTGTTGTATTCGCAGAGAACGAGCTGACCTTCCAGCGGGCCGAAGTTCCCCCCCGTCTCGGCGAACGCCAGCCCGTTGACCGACCGCGCCCAGGGGTAGGGGATCAGGACCGAGGGGGGCACGATCGGTCTTCCCGAGCCGTTTGGGTCGTCGGCCTGGCTGGCGTAGCCGTACCAGCCGCCGGGGACCAGGGGATTGATCTCGCAAGTGGTCTTTCTCTGTCCCTGATTATCGGTGAAGAAGATCGCCCCGTCCCGTGAGCGGGAGGCCCATCCGGTCGGGTAGCGCAGGCCGTCGGCCAGGATGGTCGTTTCTCCGTCGGGAGCGATCCGGACGGCCTTGCCTCGGAGGTGATGTCGCCCCTTGACGGAGCGTTCGCGCACGTCGTCGGTGACCGGCGAGACGACCCAGCCGCCCCCCTCACCGGGCCAGGGGACGATCCCCGTGGTCCAGTCGTGATGGTCCCTGGTCACGTCCCAGGCGTCGGAGAGGGTCTCCCAGCGTTCGGCCCATCCGTCGTGGTCGCGGTCCGAGAGTCGCAACAAGGCCCCTCGGGTCGCGACGAGCAGGTCGTCCCCCTCGGCCCTCAGGCCCAGCGGCCAGTGCGGCAGGGTTCCGGCCCATCGCTTGTACGCGTCGAGGCGTCCGTCGCCATCCTGATCGACGGCCAGGAGAATCTCGCCGTCCATCGAGCCGATCACGAGTGTGCCGTCCGGCCGAACCGCCATGCAGCTCGGCAGGACGTCGGCGGGAAGGAGCGATTTCCTCGCGACGTACCCCGACTCCTGGCCGCGAGTCGGGCCGTTGAACCCAAGGGCCATCCCGACCCCGAGGAGGATCGGCCAGGTGACGGAACGCCAGGTTTGGATCATTCCAGGGGACCTCTCGAAACGCGTCGTGCCTCCCGGTCGGCCGAGGCCGCGGGATCGCGCCATTGTGGGGCCTGGCCCGAAGTCGGGCAAGCCGGCACTGACGAACGGGGAGACCCTGGCCGCCAGAACGATTTCGGAGTAGCCTGACGCGAGTTCCGACCGAGATCCGAGGGAGAATCCGCGACCATGCCCGAGAGCCCCGGTTCCATCATCGACGCGTTGGAAGGCGTGATCGCCGAGCGGAAGTCCCACCCCCCGGCCGAGCGTTCCTACGTCGCCTCCCTCCTGCGAGGGGGGGTGCCCCAGATTGGGGCGAAGGTCGTCGAGGAGGCGCGTGAGGTCGTGGAGGCGGCCGACGAACCCGGCGAGGCCGGCGAGGCGCATCTGATTCGGGAGGCGGCCGATCTGCTCTTTCACCTTCTGGTCTTGCTAGGGCACCGCGAGATCCCCTGGAACGCGGTCGAGTCGGAACTGGCCAGGCGATTCGGGATCGGCGGGATCGTGGAGAAGGAGTCGCGGAGGGGTCCGGCGACTCGGGAAGCGGGGAGCGGTTCCGGGGACTAGTTGCAAAATCCTGGCCATGCCGATAAGATTCGGTCCCATCCGGGGGGATTCACGCCTCCCGGCGGGGGCTCGGACCTTGTTCCGGGGCCCACCGGCGATCCTCCATGTGGAGCGAGTCGCCGGGCTCGCGTTCGCTTCGCCGCTATTGAGGACCTTCCATGACCCGCACCCTGTGGACCCGCTTCGTTCTCAGCCTCGCGATCCTGGCCTCTCCGGCCCTCCTGGTCGGCTGCTCCGAAGAGGCGGCTCCCCCCGTGACCGACGCCCCCGTCGTCGCGCCTGGCGCGCCGGGAGAAGGCGCTCCCGTCGCTCCTTCTGGTGAAGCCGCTCCGGGCGCTCCTGGTGAAGCCGCCCCCGCCCCCGCCCCTGAAGCCCCCAAGTAATCCCAGCCCGTCTCCACGGCGCGGCGGGAGCGCAACGCTCCGAGCCGATCCTGGATCATCGTGCCCTTGCCCGCATCTCCAGGCAAGGGCGTTTTTTCGCGCCCAGGGCGCGTCCCCTGTCCAATTTCGCCGCCACGGTCTAGGATGAAAGGTCGGAAAGTCGTTGGACTCGACCATCGCGTCGAGCGTCGGTTCGTTCGTGGGTTCGTATTCGAGAAGACGTGAGCCTGGTCATGGCGAAGCGGGTCGTTCTGGCGATGAGTGGCGGCGTCGATAGCTCGGTGGCCGCCGCCCTCTTGAAGGATCAGGGGTATGACGTCATCGGCCTCTTCATGAGAACCGGCACGCACGCCCAGGACGCCGAACGTCGTGCCAAAACCTGCTGTAGCGTGACCGACGCGCTCGACGCGCGGGCCGTCGCGGACCGCCTGGACATCCCATTTTACGTGCTCGACTTCGCGAACGACTTCAGCAGGATCATGGATCAGTTCGCCGACGAGTACGTCGCCGGCAGGACTCCCAACCCCTGTGTGATGTGCAACATCTGGCTGAAGTTCGGGAAACTCTGGGCTTACGGCAAGCGGGTCGGGGCGGACTTCGTCGCCACGGGGCACTACGCCCGGATCGCGACCGCGCCGGACGGCACCTCGCGGGTCGCCCGCGGGGCCGACGCGCACAAGGATCAATCCTACGTGCTCTTTGGACTTCGACCCGAACTCTTGCCGCACGTGCTCTTTCCGGTCGGCGAGTATCCCAAGGAGGAAATTCGGGCCATCGCCCGGGCGCGGTCGTTGCCAGTACACGACAAGCCGGACAGCCAGGAGATTTGCTTCGTTCCCGACGAGGATTACCTTGGCTTCGTGCGCGATCGCCGGCCAGGTCGGGATTCGTCGGGACCGCTCGTGGACGAGGAGGGGCGCGTCCTTGGCCAGCACGGTGGGATCGAGGGATTCACCATCGGGCAACGCCGTGGGCTGGGGGTGGCTCTGGGTTCTCCGCGGTACGTGGTCCAGATCGAGCCGTTGAGCAAGACGGTGACGGTCGGGCGTCGTGAATCGTTGGAGAAAGCCGGTCTGGAAGCCTCGCGATTTCAGTGGCAGGGACCGGAGCCCCGATCCGCGACCCGTTGCCTGGCTCAGATCCGGGCGCGTCACCGAGCGGTCCCCGCGACCGTAATTCCTGGACCGCGTGAGACCGTCCAGGTTTGGTTCGATGAACCGGTGTCGGCGGTCACCCCGGGGCAAGTCGTCACGGTCTACCAGGGGGATCTCGTTCTGGGCGGAGGTTGGATCGACCGTCCGCTGGATCGAGAACGCGCCCCGACGACCGAGGACGACGATCCGACGGAATCCGCGCGACCCTTCTGACCTGATTCACGGAAGCGGCAAGGACTGGGGAAGCCTGGGAATCCGAGTTGCCGTCTCCGACGGAACGAACTAGCATCTAACGGATCGGTGATGGTGGAGTTCGGGACGTCACCGTGATGGATGGGATTGGTCTTACCCGGCACTTTAGACGAGTTCATGGCGTTGTCTACGGTCTCGCGCCTCGATACGAGTGAGACTCCTCGACCTGAGGGGTCCTTCAGCCGCGTGAGCCTGATCCTTCCCCTGGAGCGCGCGGCGGACCTGACCGACGAGGCCGTCCGCCGTTGCCGGGCGGGACTGGAGCGCCAGGGGCACGAGGTCCAGATTCTCGCGGTGATCGGTCCTTACGAGGACGTTCCCGGGACGTTGGTCCAGGGTCTGGATCGCTGGGTCCAGAGCGACCGGCAGGGCCTGGTCCCCGCGGCGATCGCCGGCCTGAACCAGGCGGACGGCGACGTGCTTCTGGTTCTGGATCTGACGGAGGGCTACCTGCCCGACGACCTGGCCAAGATCGTGGAACCCATCGCGAAGGAGCGTGCCGAACTGGTCGTCGCCCAACGGGCATCGACCACGGGGAGCGCCCTTTCTCGGCTCGGTCCCAGGCGGATCGCCCGAGGGTGGTTGGGTCGGCTGGCGTTACGGGTGCTTGGCAGTTCCGACCCGTTCTCGGGCCTGGTCGCGCTGCACCCAAGCTTGCTCCCGGAGATCGCCGGAAATTATCGCCCGGTCGGATCGCGGTTCGCGGTCGACCTGCTTCTGCGCTCCAGGGCGAGAAAGGCGGAGGTCACCGTTCGAACCGAGGCTCCTCGCTCGCGGCTCGCGCTGGAGATCGACGACCTTCGGCACCTGAAGC
>JBFWRA010000229.1:0-6524 GCA_050249155.1 Isosphaeraceae bacterium
GACCTCCCCAAATGAACGGCCATGGTGGTGCCGCGACTCCCTCCCGCGCCTCGACGTTCCGGAGTCGCCACCGTTCCATTCTACTCTGATGAGCGACGATTCCGAGCCTTCCGATCGCGCGAAAGTCAGGAACGATCGTCCCTTCGGACACGAAGGAGAGTGGACCCGACCACGCGTGGGCCGACGGAAACCCTTCCGAGGTTCGACGTCATGAGCCCGAACGAATTGGGAATCGAAGGGAGGGAAAGGCGGGAGGATTTTGAACGAATGCTCAAGTTCGAGGCGCGGCCGCGGTCACGCGGGGGTCGAGTCCCGCAGGGCGTTCAGAGGGCCGACGTGCAGTGATTGATGAGCCAGGTGTCAACGTCCGAGAGCATCGGCGTGGTGATCTTGTGAGCGCAGGGATAGGACTGAAAGGCCACCCGAAGGCCGCCCGCGCGGAGCGAGGCCACGTCGCGACGGGCCGAGCGCACGGGAACACGCGCGTTCCACTCACCGTGAACGACCAGAATCCTCAGATCTCGACAGGCCTTCAGACGCGCCAACGGTCGAAACCCGCCAGGGATGTAACCGTTGATCGCCACAACCCCGGCGAACCGCTCGGGATGGCTCAAGCCCATGCGGTAGGCCACCGCCGCCCCTTCACCGATCCCTACGAGGAAAATCCGCTCGGAATGGACGTGCAAGGTCCGGCGCGTCTGTCTGATGGCGGAGAAGAGACCCTCCTCGATCCGGTCAACGGCGTCCTCCTCGTTCTCCAGGAGTCGTCGACGAACCGACTCCCCTTCCCGAACCGTGGAGAGGCAGCGCGGAAGGTGCCGTTCCGGCCTGGCGAAGTCGGCTCCCCAGCCGAACCCCTCGTGCCGCCCGCGACGGGTGTGGACCTCGGGGCCTCGCAGACTCAGTCCGACGTAGTTCCGCCAGCTCATCGCGGGCATCGACCGGACCATCTGCTGCTCGTCACCCCCCCGGGCGTGGAACATCACCAGCAGCGGGTAGGCGTAATTAGGTTCGTATCGCTGAGGAACGAACCGGGTCTCCACAAGCGAGGCCACCCCGCGGGAGGTCGACTCGGTCGATGGGGCATGAGGCCGGTCGCTGGACATCGGGGAGAACTCCTGGCGGCAAGTCAATGTGGCCGGTGACCGCGTCGCGGGGGCTGACCCGGGAAGGTCGAAGCCCAAGCCTGGCTTTGAGTTCCAGGCCAACCCAGGTCGGATCTGTGGGAAGCATAGCCAGAAAATTGCCAGTCTTCAATAAATCGCCTAGTTAATTTGCGTTTTGTCTCAAGTTTTTGCCCAGACCTATACAGACTAGGCAAACTGCCGATTCTTTCAGGGGTTATGGCGATTATGCCGTAAGGCGAAAACGCCCCGATTGCATGCATCGCCACGAGTCCTAATTCGTTCGCCGTCGCTTCCGTTTTCCTGTTCCTTCAGGTTTTCTCATTCATCGTGATCGGAACTCTCGAACGTATCCGGAGGTCCCTCGATTTCCACCTTTTACGAGATCTCGGCCCGATCCGTTGGAAGAGGGGTGGAGTCTGTCCGCGACTTCTAGGGAGTGCCGGCGAAGTTGGACGAGGTAAGTTGTCGACCTCCGGGGAAGATTCGCAGGTTGGCGGGGGTTCGCGTTCTGGGTGCTCTGGGGCCAAACTGGCGCCGGGAAACGTTGACTTGTGCGGGGGTGCCGAGTCGTGCGGGGGAACCGGTCGGACTGGTGGTGGTCGCTCGCGGGGTTCTGGGGGGCATGAGACCGTTCTGTCGGGCCGAGACGATCGTGGCCTGGGCTCGGGGCGCGACCTGGGGGTTCACTCGAACGACCTGCGAGGGGGGAACGACCGTCACGGGTCGGGGGGCGGGCGTGGGGACGGTGACCAGGCCGTCGGTCCCGACGACCTGGAGTCCGACGACGTCGGAGACGGAGTAGTTGTTCGCCTTGCTCGACTCGTCGAAGACGTTTTCCGGGTCGATCAACACGGCGATTCGCACCTCGGCGTTCGGGTCGACCGATGCGCCCAGCGGGAGCCTGCCGGGCAGTCGGAGCGTCTGTACGACGTCCTGGCCGTAACCGGCCTTGAGCCCTTCCAGGGTGGCGTCCGCCAGGAACATCGCGGTCTCGGGCGAGCCGTCGGTGCCGACCATGAGGAAGCGGACGCGGTAGGGTCCCGAGTCGAGTCGGCCTTGATTCTGGATCGTCGTGGTGACCTGGAAGGTGCGCCCGAACGCGAGCGGGATCGTCGGGGCGCTGATCCGGCCGGCGACGAGGTCGGGCAGAGGGGTGTTCGGGTCGACGGTGAGCGCCGTCGGCGAGGAGATCAGGATCGGCACCATGTCGATGCCCGGTCCGCGGGTCGCGCGATGTGGGGAGAATGGGTCGGCGACGAAGTCCGCGTCCTGGCTGACGGACAGGAGGAACTGGTCCTTTCCGACCAGCAGGAAGGGAGGCACGCTGGGTAGGTCGATCGCCTGGCTGACGACGACGGTCTGTCCGGCGGGCACCGCGGGCACCTGAAGGTTGCCGATCGTCACGTCATCGTTTCCGCCAGGAACGCTCCCCGAGGGGGTGAGCACGACCCGGGCGCGGGTCGGAGGGGCGTCGCCGGAGGCTCCGTTCTGGATCTGGGCGTTGACGCGGACGGTCTGGCCCCACTGCACCTGGTCGGGATAAACCCCGAGCGAGGTCGCGGCCAGGGCCGAGGGAAGCCTCGCGACGATGGTCACCGCGGTCGTGTCCAAACCCTGGCCGTTACCGGAGTTGTTCGACTCGTTCCGTTCGACGACGGAACCTTCCGGGTCGACGAGCAGGCCGAGGTAGACCGTCCCGGTGGGCCCGAGACCGGCGGGCGGCGTCGCGGGAAGGTTGACCGTCTGGGAGAACGGAACTCGGTCGCCGGGGCGAAGGCCCTCGGGGATGGTGATCCGTCCGAGGAGGACCGATTGGGAACCGAGCGCGGGCGTGGTCGAGGCGTAGAGATTCACATGAAAGGGCACGCTGGCCGTGGCGTCCCCCTGGTTGAGAATCTCGCCGCGCGCCTGGAAGGAGTCGCCCCAGTCCATCTGGGCGAGCGTGTCGAACTGAACGGCGGTGAGGTCAGGCAGGGCGACGGCGGTGGTGGCGAGAAGTTCCCTGCCTTCAAGGGGTTCGAAGCGAAGGACCATCGGCCCTCGCCCCCAGGCCCGTCGACGCGCGGCGGCCCTCCGTCGGTCGATTGGCATGGAACTTCTCCTCCTTGAGAAGGCGGCCACCGGTTTCGGTCGATCGCGAGGGGACTCATCCTGACGTCCCGAGGGAAAATACTGACGAGGAACGCCCCGGTCAAGAGGGATCGCAAGACGACTCCGGGGCCATTAATCGTCTCAAGAAGGGGGAAGTTGGCCGGCTGGGTGCCACGGGGGCGCGAACGCTTACTGGGAGAGGCGATCGACGTCCCCCACGGCGGCGACGCGCCAGGGACCACGGTGAGACCCCCCGAGGAGAACGATCCGGTGGCCCCGCGTCGGAGATCCTGGATTCGCGACGCGTGGTCGTGGTTCCAACGCGGAGCGAGCGCCGGCCCGGGCTTCCACCCGGCTCTCCCCCCGCTTCAACAGGGGAATCCGTGTTGAGAACGAGGCTTCCCAGGCATGGGCCGATCCGTGACCATTCCACGAGAGTCGAGCCCACTGGACGAAAATCCCCTCACTCGTGGCGCGTCGCGCGCGAAAACGCGCGACCCGCGGCGAAGCCCGCGGGGTGCGGGCCACGATCGCGGGTCGCGAATGGCGAGCCGCCGGAGCGGTCTTCTGACCTCTTGGGTGATCGACGACGCCACGACGGTTACGACGGTCGCGGGCGAGCCAATCTGGGAAAGGGGTGGTAATCTACGCCGCCGTTCGCGCGGGGGCGAACCAGCCGAAGGCGAGCAGGACGATGGCGCCCAGGGTTGCGAGGATCCAGCCGCCGGGTTCGTAGGGCGAAGTGCCCAGTTGAAGCACGTACGCGGCCCCTCCGCCCAGCAGCGAGCCCAGGATTCCCAGCACGATCGTGCTGCCGGCACCCATCGCGTCCCTGCCCGGGTGCAAGAACCTCGCCAGTAGCCCAGCCACGAAGCCCAGGACGACCCAGCCAATCAGAGAACCAATCATATTAGCCCTTTCATTCTTTGTCGTGATCCAGGAATAGTCGGTGAGAGACGGCTGGAACGTTCCTGGCCATCCCAACCGCCCACGTCGACGTCACGCGGAACACACGATCAAGGTGCAAGTCCGATGCCAACAATTGGAGTCATCTCAAGCTATCGACGTGAGCGCGCCTCGATTCCGATCGGGGAGCACGGTGGCGGGCCAAAGTGACAGGTTTGAAGCGGACGAAAACGCATGGGCGGATTGAGCCAGTCGAGATTCACGTTTGAGGCATCGCACCTGGTCGATCACGTGACAAGTTCCAAAGCGCGACGCCGCCGCTCTCTCGGAGACGCGTCGAGAGCCGGTCATAAACGGCGTTTGGCAGGCTCGCGGGCCGAAGCTCGTGAGAAAGATCGTGCTGGAGGTCGCTGTGGCATCATTATTGCTAGGGTGGCTCGTCCAACCGAGCCATCGACTAGTTAGCAGAGGGTTGTGAACCTTGAAACGGCGATCCCAACCCGTCCGGTCGTCGAACCCGATCAGTCGAACCGACCGTCCCCGTTCCCAGAACAGTTCGTCACCTGGAGGCGTGATGTCCACGATCACCGCGACGCCATTCACCGCGATCAACTCTCCAAGACCTCGGCCGCGCGCTGGCATGGGAGCGATCCCCCATGAGAGGGGGGTGGCGTTCCGCGTTTGGGCGCCGCACGCGGATCGGTGCTTCGTCACAGGGAGTTTCAATCAGTGGTCTCCAGACGCCGATCCGATGACGAGCGATGGAAACGGCTACTGGTATGCGGATCTGAAACATGCTAAGATTGGGGATGAGTACCGCTATCTCATTCATAACGGAGAGAAAGAGCTTTCTCGGATCGACCCCTACGCCCGCGAAGTGACCAATTCCGTCGGCAACGCGATCGTCCACGACCCTCGGTTCGACTGGGAGGGGGACGACTTCCGCATGCCAGGCTGGAATGAACTGGTCATTTATGAGATGCACGTCGGGACCTACAACGACGACCCAGGAGGGCTTCCAGGCACTTTCGCCGAGGCTGGGAAACGGCTGAAACACCTCAAGGAACTCGGGGTCAACGCCGTCGAGATCATGCCGGCGACCGAGTTCGCCGGCGACTTCTCGTGGGGTTACAACCCCGCGCACATCTTCGCGATCGAGAGCGCGTACGGGGGTCCCAACGCGTTCAAGAAGTTCGTCAAGAAGGCCCACCGACTGGGCATCGCGGTCATCCTCGACGTCGTCTACAACCACTTCGGTCCCAGCGACCTGAGCCTCTGGCAATTCGACGGCTGGTCGGAGAACGGTCTGGGCGGAATCTACTTCTACAACGACTGGCGGTGCGAAACGCCCTGGGGGAACACTCGCCCCGATTACGGACGGGGCGAGGTCCGCCAGTTCATTCACGACAACGCCCTGATGTGGCTGGAGGACTATCACGTCGACGGGCTCCGATACGACATGACCCTCTATATGCGGCACGTTCGAGGGAACGGCGAGCCTGGGTGCGATCTTCCGGACGGCTGGGGCTTGGCTCAGTGGATCAACGGCGAAATCCAGTCACGATTCCCCGGCAAGATCACCATCGCCGAGGACCTGCAGAACAACGAATGGTTGACCAAGGACACGGGCGCTGGAGGTGCCGGATTCGGGACGCAGTGGGACGCGGCGTTCGTTCATCCCATTCGCGCGGCGGTCTGCGCGGGCCGCGACGAGGAGCGAAACATGTGGGCCGTTCGCAACGCCATCTGCCATCGCTACAACGGCGACGCCTATCAACGCGTCGTCTACAGCGAGTCGCACGACGAGGTGGCCAACGGCAAGGCGAGGGTTCCCTCGGAAGTTGATCGCGCGGGCTCGGACAACTGGTATGCGAGGAAGCGCTCGACCCTGGCCGCCGGCTTGGTGTTCACCTCGCCGGGCATCCCGATGCTCTTTCAAGGGCAGGAGTTCCTGCAGCACGGTTGGTTTCAGGACACGGTGCCCCTGGACTGGAATCTCGCCGAGAAACATGACGGCGTGCTTGACCTTTACCGCGATTTGATCTCGCTCCGCCTGAACAAGTCGGGTACGACGCGCGGGCTGCTCGGCCACGACGTCAACGCGCACCACGTCAACGACGTCGACAAGGTCATCGCGTTTCATCGATGGGACCAGGGGGGTCCCGGGGACGAGGTCGTCGTCGTGGCGAACTTCTCCGCGCGGGCGTTCGAGGGCTACCGGATCGGGTTCCCCCATCCTGGGCTCTGGAAAACGCGGTTCAACAGCGACTGGGAAGGATACGGACCGGATTATGGCGGCACGCCAAGCCTCGACGTCCAGGCCCACCCCGGTGAGTACGACCGCTACCCCTGCCACGCGGACCTGACCATCGCTCCCTATAGCCTCCTGATCCTCTCTCA
>JBFWRA010000230.1:0-6499 GCA_050249155.1 Isosphaeraceae bacterium
GATCCGGTCCTCGCTCGACGCGACGGTGTAGGCGACGTGGTGCAGTCCCTCGCCTCGCTTCTCCAGGAAGGCGGCGATCGTGCTCGACGGGTCGGACGGTTCGAGCAGTTCGAGCCGGACGTCGCCGGTCAGGAAGAATCCGACCCTCACTTTTTGATCGGCGACCTCTTCGACTCCTTCAAAGACCGCTCCGAGCGTCTCCTCGTAGAACGGCCTGTGCTCATCGATCGATCGCACGGCGATCCCGATATGGTTGATCGCTTTGACGGGAGACATGAGTGGGCTCCAGGCGGGCCGGGGCGGTCGGCGCGCGGGTGGATCAGGCGAACTCGATCAGGACCTGGCCGGCGGTCACGGGGTCTCCGGCGTTGACGTTCACCTTGGACACCTTGCCCGCGATGGGCGCGGTGATCTCGGTCTCCATCTTCATGGCTTCGAGGACGACCAGGGGATCGTTGACCTGAATCTCCTGGCCGGCCTGGGCGAGCACCCTGGAGACGGTTCCCGAAAACGGGCTTCGGCAGACCTTGCCCTCGTCGGCCACGGGTTCGTTGGCTTGGGGAGGGGGAAGGGGGGCGTGCGACGGAGCGCTGGCGGGAACCCTGGCCTGGCCGGGGGGAGGCACGTACGAGGCGCGCGGCTCCGGTTCGTGGACCTCGACTTCGACCTCGTAGACCTGACCGTCGATGGTGAGCTTGAGTTTCAAGGCCGACTCCCGGGGCTGTTTCCGGCCGAGGACGTTCTCCGCCGTGTCGTGTCCGTTCCCGCCTGGCGGCGGCCGTGGTTAGTCGTGGGCCGGTCGTTTGTGAGAGGCCTGGATGGTCACTCGTCCTTGCAGGCCCCAGGCGTGCGAGCCGAGGAGGCGGATCTGCCGAACGCGCGCCCGCTTGCCGAGGTACGCCGCGACCGCCGCGGCGATCACGACGACGACCTCCTCCCTCAGCGCGACTTCGCGCGCCGAGGCCGCGAGTCCGGCGTCGGTCTCCAGCGCCCCGACGCGATCGGCCAGCCGGGCGACCTCTTCGCGAAGCGCCCCGACGGCTTCGGCGAGCCGGGCGAGTTCCGTCGTCTCGTTCGTCATGGGTCGGTCCCCTTCGTGGTCGCCCAAACTCGGGCTGCGAGACGTGTTAAAGTGGAATCAAACCATGTTTCTTCGGAGGTCGCACGTCGCGCTTGGTCTGGAGGTACTCCAACGCCTGGGCGAGATGCCCGCGGGTCTCGGCCGGGTCGATGATCGCGTCAATCAATCGACGCCCCGCGGCGGCGTAGGGCGAGGAGAAGGTCTGGCGGTACGCCTCGATCAGCTCGGCGCGTTTGGCGGCCTTGTCCTGGGCCTGCTCGACCTCTTTTCGGAAGACGATCTCGACGGCCCCCTCGGCCCCCATCACGGCGACCTCGGCCGTCGGCCAGGCGAAGACCCGATCGGCCCCGAGGTCCTTGGAGCCCATCGCCAGGTGGGAACCGCCGTAGGACTTCCGAAGGATCACCTGGATCTTTGGGACCGTGGCGGCCGAGTAGGCGAACAGCAGCTTCGCCCCGTGCCGGATGATCCCGCCGTACTCTTGCTGGACGCCAGGCAGGTAACCCGGCACGTCCACGAACGTGATGAGCGGGACGTTGAAGGCGTTGCAAAAACGAATGAACCGAGAAGCCTTCGTCGACGCGTTGACGTCGATCGCTCCGGAGAGCACCGAGGGTTGGTTCGCCACCACGCCGACCGACCGGCCGAGGATGCGGCCGAAGCCGACGACCATGTTCATCGCGTGCCCGGCCTGCACCTCGAGAAAGTCACCGTGATCGAGCACGTTGGTGATGACGCGGCGGACGTCGTAGGCGTGCTTCGGCTCGACGGGCACGATCGAGCGAAGGTCGGGGTTGGGGTCGACGTCGTTCTCGGATTCGAGGCGGGGAGGGTCGTCGAGGTTGTTCTGCGGGAGGAAGCTGAGTAACCGGCGGCAGAGGTACAGGGCCTCCTGGTCGTCTTCCGCGACGAAGTGGGTGACCCCGGAGTGGGTCATGTGGGCGTCGGGCCCCCCCAGCGCCTCGGCCGAAATCGTCTCACCGGTCACCTGCTTGATGACCTGTGGGCCGGTGATGAACATCCTGGCCGACCGGGTCTGGATGATGAAGTCGGTCAGAGCGGGGGAGTAGACCGCCCCCCCGGCGCAAGGGCCGCAAATCAAGGAGATCTGCGGCACCGCGCCCGAGAGCATGACGTTGGTGTGGAAGACCCTGCCATAGCCGGAGAGGGAGTCGATCCCCTCCTGAACCCTGGCGCCGCCGGAGTCGTTGATGAAGACGAAGGGGCTGCCCGTCCTCAGCGACATCTCCATCGCGTCGGCGACCTTGTGCGAGTGGACCTCCCCGGCGGAGCCGCCCAGGACGGTGAAATCCTGGCTGGCGAGGTGGATCAGCCGGCCGTCGATCGACGCGGCGCCCGTGACGACGCCGTCGGCGGCGGCTTCCAGCCCCTCCATGCCGAAGAGGGATTGCCTGTGCCTTGCGAAGAGTCCAAGCTCCTCGAAGCTACCGGGATCGGTCAGGGCGGCGATTCGCTCCCGGGCGGTGAGCTTGCCCTGGTCCTTCTGTTTGGCGAGTCGGTCGGGGCCTCCTCCTTGCTGGAGACGGTCCTTTTCCTGACGGAGCTGCTCGACGAGTTGCTCCATCGTCTTGCGCGGGGCGCTCATGAACGGTCTTCCCTTCCGAGGGGACGCAGGGTGATTCATTCCGTCCGGGGGGTGGGCGTGGCGGCGCGGGTCACGCCGGGGTGACGGTGACCTTGCGCGACCGGTCGCCGATGGTCACCTCGTAGGTGATCGGGGTGGTGACCGGGCCCTGACCGTCGCCCTTGGCGGATGGGCTGGCGGGGGTGGGGGCGGCCGTGGGCGTGGGCGGAGGGGTGGTGGCGGCGGTCAACGGGGCCTTGCCCAGGTTCCTCGGCCCCTGGTCGCGCGTTCCGAAGAACTTCGGGGCGACTTGTGGGAAGAGCGCGAACGTGAGCACGTCCTCATCCGAGCCGTCGCATCCTTTCAGGCCGAGGGCCTGACTCCGCAGCGTCTCCCACTCGGGCTTGAGCAGGTCGGCGGGCCGGCAGGTGATCGGCCCTTTCTTGGCATGTTTCTCCGCGGCCTCGACCACGGCGGGGTCGCGCTGGCCCAGGGTCTCTCCGTAGTAGCCGAGCATCAGGTCGGAGAACTCGCCGGTGAGGGCCTTGTAGGGGCCCATCAGCACGTTGAAGACCGCCTGGGTGCCGACGATCTGGCTGGAGGGTGTGACCAGGGGAGGATAGCCGGCGGCCTCGCGGACCTTCGGAACTTCCGCGAGGACTTCCTTGACCTTGTCGCCCGCGCCTTGCTGCTTGAGCTGGCTCTCCATGTTCGAGATCATTCCACCGGGGATCTGACTGTCGAAGATCTCGGTCTCGACGCCGATGAATTTCGATTCGAACTCCGCGTATCTCGGCCGGATCTTCGCGAAATGCTCCTTGATCCTCTGTAGCCGACCCTTGTCCAGCCGGGTGTGGTGGCCCGTGCCTTCGAGCATCTCGACGAGGGCCTCGGTCGGGTTGTGGCCTGGGCCCAGACTCATCGACGAGATGCAGGTGTCGACGACGTCCGCGCCGGCCTCGATCGCCCTGGCCAGGCTGACCATCGTGACGCCGGTCGTCGCATGGACGTGGACGTGGACGATGGTGTCCTCGCCGCAGGCCTCCTTGATTCCGCGAACCAGGTCGAACGCGGGTTGGGGGCGGAGCAGGGCGGCCATGTCCTTGATGCAGATCGACTGGCAGCCCAGGTCCTTGAGCCGCCTGGCCATCTCGATGAACCGCGAGAGGGTGTGGACCGGTGAGAGGGTGTAACAGATCGTCCCCTCGGCCCATTTGCCAGTGCGAAGTACGGCCTGGAGGGCGCGTTGAAGGTTCCTGACGTCGTTCAGGGCGTCGAAGACCCGGAAGACGTCCATGCCGTTCTCGGCCGATTTGTCGACGAATCGATCGACGACCGAGTCCTCGTAGTGCCGATATCCCAGCAGGTTCTGGCCCCGCAAGAGCATCTGGAGCCGGGAATTGGGCAAGAGCTTCCGGAAGGTTCTCAGCCGTTCCCAGGGGTCCTCGTTGAGGAACCGGATGCAGGAGTCGTAGGTGGCTCCTCCCCAGCACTCGACGCTCCAGTAGCCGGCCTGGTCGATGTCCTGGCAGGCGGGGATCATGTCCTCCATGGCCATTCGGGTGGCCAGTAGGGACTGGTGGCCGTCACGAAGAACGAGCTCCGTGACCTCGACCTGTCGAGACATCGCGCGGACTCCACGTTCCCAAAGGGGCTCGGCGTCCGGGCATTCGTGGCCGTGGTCGGGTTCCTCGCCCGAGTCGGCCGTCCCGGGCGCTGGACTTCCCGTCCTGGCACGAGCGCGTCACGTTCGTTTCGCTTCGACGTTGGGAGGACGATGGCGTCCCCCGCGCCCGCGACGGAGCGAGCCTGAGCCGAAGCGAGTCGCGGCCGAGGGGGTTGGCCGTTGAAAATCAGGGGCCGACGACGTGTCCATCGCTTCGGGTCCCGCCAGCCCCACCGCGGTTCGCGGCGCTGATTCTGCCAGAAAACGGCAGTCGTCACAAGTTCTCATCGGCCGCGCCTGGCCGTTTCGCTCGCTGGCGACGATTTGGGGCTTGCACGCGGAGCCTGGCGACTTGAAGATCGAACCCGGCGGGCGTTTTTCTGGCTCCTGGGTTGATTCGAACCCCGTCACGCGTCGGGGGACCGACGGTCGGGAATCGAGAATCCCATTGAGGATTGAGGACACGATGATCCGAATATCCCGTCGATGGTTCGCGCTCGTCCCGCTCGCCGCGGTCGGATGCGTCATGGCGGCAGGGCACGCCGCCGACCGGCCCTCGGGCCTGGCCCAGGGGGACGTGGTTTCGGAGGAATCGGTCCGATCGGCGGTCGCGCGGGGGCTGGAACGGGTTCGGCGAGCCGGCCAGAACTGGCAGGTGAACCGAACCTGCTTTTCCTGCCATCATCAAACGCTTCCCATGCTGGCCGAGGTGGAGGCCGCCAGAGCGGGTTTCCCTGTCGACGTGGCCGGCTTGGAGGCCCAGGCGGATTTCTCCCGCGAGTACCACCACGAGCGTCTCGACGCCCTGAACGCGGGCCAACATCTTCCCGGAGGCGCGGCGACCGCCGGGTACGGGCTCTGGGCCCTGCGACTGGCTCGCCGCCCTCCCGATGAAACGACGTCGGCCGTCGTGTCCTACCTGTTGCAGATTCAGGGGGTCGTCCGGCTCGACGCGGTCGCGCCCGCCGACGCGGACGCGCCGGCGAAGCCAAGGGTTCGGCTGGAAGGGCCCTGGCTTCCCCCTTGCATACGACCTCCGCTGGCCTCGTCTCGGGTCGGCACCACGGTGCTCGCCCTGCTGGGCACGTCCCACTACGCGACCGAGTCTCAGCGCCAGGCGCAGCGAGTCGCCGCGGAAAAGGCCGAAGCCTGGCTGGCCAGGGAGCCGCTCCGGGACACAGAGGAGCGGGTCTGGCGACTGCTCGGCCTTCACCTGCTTGGAGGTGATCCCGAGGCGCGAGACGCGGTCCGCGCGACCCTGCTGGCCGATCAGCGCGAGGACGGCGGCTGGGCCCAAACCGACGCGATGGCGAGCGACGCCTACGCGACCGGCCAGGTTCTTTTCGTTCTTCAGCGAACGGGGACGCGGCCGGACGATCCCGTCGCGAGGCGGGCCGTCGCGTACCTGCTACGCACCCAATGTGACGACGGGTCGTGGCGGGTCGAGTCGCGGCTCAAGGAGAAGGCCCAACCCTACTTCGAGAACGGGGACCCGCACGGCGAGCATCAGTTTCTCTCGGTGGCCGGCACAAGCTGGGCGACGGCGGCGCTTTCACGGTGGCTCTCGCCGTAGGACTCGTTCGCGGCGACGATCAGTCGTCATGCCGGGCGGTCGGGATCGGCGGCGGCCTGGAGCAGCGCGGCCATTCCCTCGAAGAGCGCTCCGAGAGTCGAAGCGGCCTCGGGGGGCGCTTCGATGGTCACGCCGCCAGACTCCGATCGCCTGACGCGCAATTGCGTGAAGAGATGACGAATTTCTGGAAGAGACGGAGTCGCCGCGCCGCCTGAGGGCGCGAACGTCGGGCCAGGCGGGACGTCGGCCGGGGGTTCGGCGCGGTCCTGAGACTCGTCGCCCGCCTCGATCACCGAGTCGAAGGGGTCGTCCGCCCCGTCGTCGATTGGTTCGTCCGCCTCGTCCTCGACGGCGAGAACGGTTTCCAGGCCGATCTCCTCACCGTCGGACTTGCCCACGGTCGGGATCTCGTCGGCGTAGATCTCGCGGACCTTGGAGAGGAACGACGAGGACTGCTCGAACTGAATCGCGTCGGAGTCGCCGTCGAACAGTCCTTTGAAGAACGCCTGTTTCGAGCCGACCAGGCCGGCGATTCGCGACTCGATTCCCTCCTCGCAGACGAGGTTGTACACGTCGATGGGAAGTGGCTGGCCG
>JBFWRA010000231.1:0-6494 GCA_050249155.1 Isosphaeraceae bacterium
GGGGAGCCGACCCGGGGGCTTCTGTGACGTTTGGTCGCGCGCCGCGGGCGCCACGCGGGTCTGGGCGGGGGTGGCAGGGGTATCGATACGCCGCGCCCCGGACTTTGGGTGGTTCCGCCGGGGTCTCGGAGTACCGAGACCCCTGCCACCCCCCCTCTCAAGTTTCGAGCGGGTGAATCTCGCGCGACTCCTTGGTCGTCGTTCGGATGATAGGAATCATCGTGTCAATCACCGATGACTCGCTCGACGAGCGCGAGTCAGGTATGATCCTGAAGCCCTGTGACGAACCGCTGATCGCGGGTCTCCTCGACACGGCCGAGCCTCGTGAGCGAGTCGGTTGGGGAACTTGAACCCGGGATCTCGCCGAGGGTGTCGTCGCTCCACGCGGCCTCGCCTGTCCTCGGATCGGCCGGATCACTTTCGCGAGGATCATCCATGAGCGAGCCGAATCCTGGGGACGTGGCACGGGTCACGCGGGCGACCCGCGCCGAGGGGCGTCGATCCGCGGCTCGGAGAGGACTCCAGCCCCGGCTCGAATGGCTCGAAGACCGGACGTTGCTCAACGGCACGCCGATCCCGGCGGACCGGCTTCAGGCGATCCTCGCGGGAACGCTCGCGTTTTCGGAGCTGGGTTCGCGTCTCGACGCCGAGGCGGCGCTGGTGAACCAGCCTCTCGACCTGCTCCGCGTGCCGGCCGCGCAGTCGGGACAGCCGCCCTCCGTGACGAACCTCGCCGCGCTGGCGCCGTTTGGTCCGACCGCCGCGGCGATCGAGACGGCGGCGCTGAACTACACCACGCTCAACCCGGCGCCGACGTTCGAGGGCCTTGAAGCCGCGTTCCGGGCGGCGTTCAACGGCCAATCGGACGCGGTCACGATGACGCTCGGGGCGAACCTGGTGACGTATTCGTTCACCAACCTACGTACAAGCCTCCCGACCCAGCTTGGGCTGAACCTGGGTGGACGGACTCAGCCCGTCAATCTCGACATGGTCTCGACCGACGCGCCCTTGAACGTCGCGCCGGGGTTCGTCCTGCCCGAGTTGTCGCTCAACCTGGAGCGCGACACCGGGCGGTTTTACGTCAACACTCCGAGCGTGCGGTACGCCCTGGAGCAGGCGGGGCTCCCGGGGTCTTTCCCGGTCAACACGGGGTTCCTCGGGGCCTCCGCGCTCGGGGCGACGATCACCACGATCGCGGGTCCCTCTTCTCCTCGGGTGGACTTCCGAGACCCGCTCGGAATCGGCCAGCTCACCACCGAGGAGATCCAGGCGTACCTCGACGGCACCTCCCCGTTCCGGCCGTTCGACGACGGGTCGGGAAGTGTCGGATTCCGTCTGACGCTCCCCCTCAGCGCGGGCCTCGGATCGTTTCAGACCTCGACGGCCACTCCGCCCACGGTCACCATCACCGACGACGACGTTCTCGACGGGGTGGCTCCCACCTACGCCTACGCCAGCTACGATTCCCTGCGCCCCTTCGACGCGGTCACGTCCGCCAACGTACTGCACGTCGTCGACCAGATCATCCTCGCGCTGGAGCGGCTGGCGGAGTCGTCGACGTTCGACGCGCCGATCCCCTTCACGGGAGGGAAAACCGTCGGTGAGTACCTGCTGTTATCCGAGGCGATCGAGTCGACGCTGGCGAAGAACCTTCGCAAGTTCGTCGTCGGAGCGGACGGCACCCCGGTCGCCGTACCGACGTTCGCGACCGCCCAGGATCTCGTGGCTCAACTCGCGACGATCCTGAACGTCAACCCGGCGGAGATCGATCCGTCCTACGACCCGGCCACCACCGAGTTGAAGTTCACCGTCAAGCTGACCACCCAGAACCCCGCCGTCGCGCTCCCATTCGCGCTGAATCGACCCGACCTCGGGGTCAGTCTGGCCACGTCGGGGAACGCGCTCTCGCTGGTCGAGAACGGTACGCTCCGCTTCACCTTCGGAGTCGATCTCGGGACGACCTCGCGACCGAAGCTGAGCACCAGTTCGCCGGCTCAGGGGTTGGCGGGGCCCGCGATTCCGTCGAACGGTCGGCTCGCGGGCGACTCCACCTTCACCCTCACCGACGATCAGGGAACCTCCACCACCGTCACCGTTTCGGCGGCCGCCACGGCGGACAACGCCAGCCCCTTCGACCTGGCCGACGACTTCCGCGCGGCGCTTCTGGCCGCGGGACTCTCCAACGTCACCGTCGGTCTGGAAGCGTTGAGTCCGCGCTTGACCGGCGACGGACCATTTCCGGGCGACGGCAGGCTGACCGCGGATTCGAGCTTCACCGTCACGATTGATCGCGACGCCCCGGTCGTCGTCACCGTGCCGCGATCGGCCACGGCCGACAACCACCTCGCCTCCGATCTCGTCGCCGATTACAACGCCGCGCTGGCCGCCGCGGGAATCACCTCGGTCGTCGCTCAGATCGCTCGGCCGGCGCACGAGATCGTGGCGAACCAGCCCGTGCCCGCCAACGGCAGGCTCTCCAACGACGCGACCTTCACGCTGACGATCGATCAGGCCGCGCCGGTGACCGTCGTGGTGACGAAGGCGATTACAGACAACAACACGACGCCGTCCGACCTCCTGAACGATCTGGGCGCGGCGCTCCGGGCCGCCGGTCTCACGAATATCGTCCCAGGGCTCAGGTCACGGATCGTCGGCGGCGCGGAGCGAACCGTCCTTACGCTCCATGCCGTCCAGCCCAGTCTTCTGGGCAAGCTCACCCTGAACACGGCGGCGAACGACCCGACGGCCACCCAGCTTGGTTTCGCCAACGGCCAGGTGGGGGACGACGTGCCCAGCCTGGCGTTCTCCAGCACGGCGACGAACCCCGTGCTCCTGCTGTCGCTGACGACCGCGACGACCGACCCGCTTGTCAATCAATTCGGCTTCGCCCCGAGCCAGTCCGCGGGCTTCCTCTCGGCGAGGCTGACACTGGTGCCAGATGCCAGCGACTTCCTGAAGTTCAACGCCGACGCGAACGACCCAAGCGTCACCCAGCTCGGCTTCGCCAACGACCAGGCCAGCCGGTCGAGCGTGGTCGCGCCGTTCCTCGAAGGGACCTCCTACGACGGCGCGATGACTCTGGCCACCACCCCGAACCCGTCACCCGCCTCGGGGACCTATGGATTCCTCGGACTGACTGGCGACGACCTCTCCGCGACGGCGGCGGCCAAGCTCGACTTCACCCTCAAGGGATTCGACGGCACGCCCGGCGGCCGGCTCACGATCCGGGAGTTGATCGCCGACACGGCGATCACGACGACCACCGCGAACCTCATCGCCGGAAGCGCGAACGCCTCGATCACGGGAGACCCGACCGGACTGGCCGTCGGCCAGGGCGTGCGAGGGCCCGGTCTCGCGCCCGATACCACGATCACGGCGATCAGCGGCGCCAACGTCACGCTCAGCAAGGCCGCGGCGAGGACGGTCGCCGACGCGACGATCCTCGTCTCGGACGCGCCCGCCCTGGTCACCACGCCCACGACGACCGGTTCCGGCAGCGCGGTCATCGGACTGAACGTGCCGGGACTGGGCGTCGACTCGCAGTCGTTCTCCCTCTCGGGCGCGATGGCCGACATGAACGACCCCTTCACGTCGTTCAGCCTCGTCACAAGCGGAATGGGACTCTTTCAAAATTATCAATTCCTCACATTCGCCGACGTCGCATCCGGACTACAGTCGCTCAGCGCCTACCTCTCCGACGCGGGCTCGTTCCGGGACGCCGCGGGGACCTCGCTGCTGACCGCTCCGCTGCCGATCGTCAACCGGAGTGTGACCGACCTGACGGGCTACGCGAACCCGTTCGCCGGATTCGCCGCCGCCATGCTGGCGACGCCGACCTCCACCCTTCAGGCGTTTCTGTCGAGGGCGCGGACGCTCCTCGGGGACGTCGGCACGGGGGCGACCGTCGCGGCGTCGCCGACCGGCCAGGGAGCGACGACGTCGCTGGGCCTGACCTACGCGTTCACCCTTCCCAACCTGCTGGACGCCGGCCTGAGGCTCGACCTCGACGGGATTCCCACCCTCGTCTCGCTGGCGACCGGCACCAATCCCAGTGACGCGGCGAATCTCGCGGGGGTCACACGAATCGTGGACACCTCCGCCCTGGCGACCACCGTGCTGCCAGCGAGGGCCGCGGCGACCTTCAACCTGACGATGGGGTTCGACCTGTCTCAACCAGCGTCCCCGTCCCCATTCCTGCTCGGTGGCGCGGACCTCGCGACCCTGAGGCTCAACGTCAACGCGACGGGTCTACAAGGCGTCCCCCTGTCGATCGGACGGATCGGCCTGTTCGGCGACGGCGTTTCGGCGAGCGTCAACGGTGGAAACGGCGCGACGTCCCCAGCCACCTTCACACTCACCGTGGGATCGACGCCAGGGACGCGTGTGCCCCTGAACCCGTCCGCGCAGGCGAACGCCCGGGCCTCCGTGTTGGGCCAGGCGGGAGTCACGTTGCCCGTCAGTCTGGTGCCGACCGGCGGTTCGACGCTCTCTCCGCCGCTCACGATCCAGGTCACGAGCCTGGCGGGTTTGCTCGACGGCGTCCCGGGTTCGGTCGCCCCGATCCTCGCCCCCTCGTTGACGGGGTACGACGACCTGATCGAGATGATTCAGAAAACCCCGAACCTAACCGCCGGTATCAACAAATACCTGATCGACTTTCAGAACGCGTTGAATTCCGAGGTCCTTGGGCTGTCCTTTCCCGTCGTCGGCACTCAGCTCTTGAAGGTGGGACAGATCTTCGACGACTTTCGCGTCGCCCTGAGCTTTCAAGTCGGACAGGACGCCTACACCGGCGATCCGATCGCATCCATCCAGAACACGATGTTTCAGATCTTCGGATCGCCAGGGCTGGGGTGGCTGGTCAACTCCAAGGGCGGGCCGGGAACCCTGGCCGACGTGATCGTCAACACCGACGATAAAACCTATGTCAACTGGAGCGCGCATCTCCACGTCGCCCCGACCCTCTCAACCACCCAGATCGGCTTCGACGTGGGCCTGCCGGGCCTCCAGATGGACTTCCCGACCGACACCGGGAGCACGCTCAACACGGTCGACCTTCAGTTCGGTTTCGACCTCGTATTCAACTTCGGGATCGACGTGAACGACGGGTTCTACGTCGCCACCTCGCCCGACGACCCTCTGACCGTCACCTTCGACGCCGTGCCCCACGTCGATCCGACGACGAACCAACCCGCGCCCATGAGCGGCACGTTTGGATTCTTCAATATCGACGCGACCCCGGACAAGAACCCCGCCCTCTACGCCGACACGCGATTCCAGGGGACCGCCACCGTCACGGTCAACGGCGGCGCGACCGTCCCGAACCGGCTGGTCTACAAAGATCTCATCGACGACAAGTTTTCCATCGATCCTAAACTCGACGCCACCGGCACCGCCAACCTGGCGCTGGTCACCTCGTATCCCAACTCCAACTTCTCGCTCGAGATCCTGACCGACTTCGAGATGATGTGGACCTTCGCGGCGAGCGATCCCGACCTTCGGGGATCGCAGCCCCTGCTGGGGTTCTACGGAATCGGCACGAACTGGTCGAACGCCGTCGAGCGCTTCCTGGGCCCGGCGTTCGGAAAACTTGGCCAGTTCCTGAACACCGAGCCGATCGGCCCGATCCTGGACTTCCTCGGAGCCCCGTTGCCCGTGCTCAGCTATCTGCTCGGGCCGACCGACCTCGTGCAATTCCTTGGACTCCTGGCGGGTGGACCCGGTTCGTCCGCGGCGTTTCAGGCGCTTCTGGACGCGGTGGACCTCTATCGCGGTCTCTCGGCGGCGGTGCCCACCGGCGGCTACGCGTCGGAATACGACCTCAAGATCGACCAGGGAGACATGGTCATCACTCAGGACGTGCGGTCGATCACATCACTCAACCAGATCACAGGGTACACCACTCCCCGAGATCCCACCCTGGCCGGGTTTATCGATCAAATCGACGCCTACGAGGCGGACCCGAAGAACAAGGAGTTCACCACCGACGACGACGGGGGGATCATCAGCGGCAAGCTCACCCGGTCGTTCAATATCGGTCTGACCAACTTCACGATCCAGATCCCATTTTTTAGCGATCCGAAGTTCGTCAAGACGATGCTCCTGGGTCATCCCGGCGACCTGTTCTATTTCGTCTCGCCCTCGGCCTCCTTCACGATTCAGGCCGAGATCGACTTTCCGCCAATTCCCATCGGGCCGATCCCCCTGGTGATCATGGCCGGAGGGTCGATCCAGCCGACCATTCAGTTTGGCTTCGGATTCGACACCCGAGGCTACGACCTCGCCGCGGAGGGTCACGTCGGCAACATCGGCGACGAGAGCTTTTTCTTCCTGGTGAACACGAGCGACCAGGCGGGGACCGTGCTCGACGTCCCCTTGAAACTCTTCTTCGGCGCGAGCACCGGCATTCCCGACGTCGTCACGGTGGGCGTCGACATCTACTTCCTCTGGGACAACCAACTCGGCCTGAAAGACCTTAACGGAGACGGCCGCGT
>JBFWRA010000232.1:0-6483 GCA_050249155.1 Isosphaeraceae bacterium
GCCGCGCACGGTCTTCCAGCTCGGACTTCCACATGGCGCGTGGCTCCGTCGTGTCGTCGTCGCATTCACTCATTGAGAAGAGAACGGAGATCCATGAAACCGCGGGGGGGACGTGCGAGCCGATTATAGCGCGAAGGGACGTGGATGGAACAGAGTCCCCCCATCCTCGGTCAGAAAGATTTCGGAGTCGTCCGATCAAAACCACGGCGGGGGGTCCCTCGACGCACTCTGACGATTTGGCCATAATGAACCCTCGCGATCCTGGTGGTCGCCGGGATCAGGTCGTTCACGTGTTCCAGTCTCACCGCGGTCCCATCCGTCCGAACTCCCACGAGTCCACACCATGAGAAAGACGACGTCGCTGATCGGAGCGGTCCTTCTAGCGGTGGGCGGGTTGACCCTGGCCGCGGTCCCGGGTCCCCAGGACACGCCCCCCGCCGACGCGCCCGCGAACCCCGACGAGGCCCAGGTCAGAGCGGTTCTCAAAGCGTTCGTCGAGGCGTACAACGCGGCCGACGCCCAGGCTCTGTCAGCGCTTTTCACGGCCGAGGGTGGGGTCGTGGACTCTTCCGGCGCGACGACTCGGGGACGAGACGCGCTGGCCGCGATGTACGCCGAGGGGTTCGCGAACGCTCCGGGCCTCACCCTCGAAGGCGAGGCCGAGACGATTCGATTTCTCACTCCCGAGGTCGCCCAGATCGAAGGCCAGGCCAGGCTCAGCGGTGGCGGGGCGGGAGACGCGGTGGAACGATCCCGGTTCTCCGTCCTGGCTGTGAAGCGCCAGGGCGACTGGCGACTCTCCGAGATCCGTGACTACCCCACTCCCCCCGCCGAAATCACCTCGTACGACCGCCTTCGCGAACTCGAATGGATGGTGGGCGACTGGGTCGACGAGAGCGAGAACGCCCGAGTGACCGCCGTCATCCGCTGGGCCGAGAACCAGAGCTTTCTCATCAGGTCGTATAGCGTCGAGATTCCCGGCGAGGCCCCGAAGTCGGGCACCATGATCATCGGCTGGGACCCGCAAACCGGTCAAATCAAGTCGTGGGTGTTCGACTCGGAAGGGGGGCACGGCGAAGGACTCTGGACCCGAACCGCCGAGAACCAGTGGGTCGTCAAGGCCCACGGCGTCGTCCGCGACGGCCGACCCAATTCGGCCACTCAGATTCATACGATCGTGAGCAAGGACGTGGTCAAATCCTCATCGATCGATCGAATCATCGGCGGCGTGATCGCTCCCGACGTCGCTGAGCTGATCATGGTCCGCCAGCCGCCGCTGCCCGCGGCCGAAGTCGAAGTCGAAGGCGACGTCGACCCCGCCGTCGGGTCGGAAACCAAGCCGGCCGCCGCCGATCCCGGCAAGTGACGTTCCAGCTTCAGGACCCCGCCCACTGAACACCGCCACGGATGGAACCATGCTTTGAGGTTTCCAATGCCCAACCCACGATTGACGCTTTCCGTGGCGGTGCTCCTGGCCGCCTCCGCGTTTCCGACGGTCGCCCACGCCCAGCGTCGGGGTGGTGGCGGCCGTGCTGGTGGCGGCATGGCGCGCCCTGGCGGCGGTGGCGGGGCCAGGTCCGCGAACGTCGGTCGTCCTGGCGGCGGCATGGCCAGGCCGTCCATGCCCAGCGGGGGTAGTCGGCCGTCCCTGGGGGGAATGAATCGACCCTCGGGAGGCGGCATGGCTCGACCGATGCCAGGCGGTTCGAATCGCCCGACGGCAGGGCTGGTGAACCGACCGGGAAGCATGCCCGGCGGCGGCGGTGGCGGCGGGAATCGCCCCACCACGCTTCCCGGGCTAGGGAATCGACCGGGCGGCGGTGGCCTTCCTGGCGGCGGTGGCAATCGCCCCACCACGCTCCCTGGCCAGATCACCGGGAATCGACCCGGTGGTGGTGGCGGGGGTTTTCCGGGGCTTGGTGGTGGGAACCGACCAGGAATCGGTAACCCGCCCGGCGGCGGTGGCCTCCCCGGGCTGGGTGGCGGTGGTGGAAACCGCCCCACCACACTGCCTGGCCAGATCACCGGGAATCGACCGGGTGGCGGGGGTTCGCCTGGCCTGGGTGGTGGCAATCGCCCCACCACGCTCCCTGGCCAGATCACCGGGAATCGACCCGGTGGCGGCGGCAATTTCCCAGGGCTCGGCGGTGGAAATCGGCCCGGGATCGGCGATCCACCTGGCGGCCGTTTACCTGGGTTGGGTGGTGGCAATCGTCCCACCACGCTGCCTGGCCAGATCGCGGGGAATCGACCGGGTGGCGGCGGCGGTGGCAATTTCCCGGGGCTTGGCGGTGGAAATCGGCCTGGGATCGGCAACCGGCCGAACTGGCCGGGCTTCGCCGATCGACCCAACCGCCCGGGGGGGATTGGGAATCGACCTGGCACCGGCAATAACTTCGGCCAGATCGGTGACGACAACCTTGGAATCGTGAATCGCCCGAACTACGGTGGGAACACGACGATCGTCAACAACAACAACTGGAACGTCAACAACTGGACCAATAACAACTGGGGCGGCGGCGGTTGGGGAGGAGGCTGGGGAAACGGTGGCTGGGGAGGCGGCGGTTGGGGAGGCGGCGGTTGGGGAGGCGGTCGTTGGGGAGGCGCGGGCTGGGCCTCTCCCTACTACGGGAATTGGTATCGCGGCGGCTGGGGAAATAGCGCCTCGTTCTGGACCGGCTTCGGTACGGGAGCGGCCACGGCGTTCGGGCTGGGGGCTCTCGGGAACGTGCTGACGGGACCGGCTTACGTCGGCTACGCCTATCCGGGCGTCAGCGCGTATGGCGTCTACGACTACTTTCCCACCTGGGGCGTGAGCAATTACGTGGGCTGGGGGCTTGGCTCGGTCGCCAGCGCGTCGCTGTACAGCGGTTACACGAACCCCTATTACGCGTCGGTTCCCCCGGCGACGAACACCACGATCGTTTACGACTATTCGCAGCCGATCAACGTGGCCGCGCCTCCCCCCGAGGTCGCGACGGCCGTCGAGAGCACCGAGCAGGTCTTCTCCGCGGCGCGAGACTCGTTCAAGGTGGGCGACTACGCCCGCGCCCTGGACCTGATCGATCAGGTGCTCAAGCAGACGCCGAACGTCCCCGTCGTCCACGAATTTCGAGCGTTGACGCTCTTCGCGCAAGGCCGGTTCGACGAGGCCGCCGCCGTCGAATACGCGGTTCTCTCCGCGGGCCCCGGATGGAACTGGACGACCCTCGTCGGGCTCTACGCCGACGTCGACGTCTACACCAACCAGGTTCGAGCGCTCGAGGCGTTCGCCAGAAGCAACCCGAACTCCGCGTCGGCCCACTTCCTGCTTGGCTACCACTACATGGTGCAGGGCCACCGCGACGAGGCCGCCAACCAGTTCGAGAAGGTGGTGGCGCTTCAACCCAAGGATGAACTCTCGGCCTCGTTCGCCAAGGCGCTGAACAAGGTCTCCGACGCCGCCTCCGCGCCCGAGGTGGCGGCCGCCGCGCCCCCGGCCACGGAGCCCGCCGACGCCGAGGAGTCGCCCCCACCTCCCCCCCCGCCGCCCGCCAACCTCGTGGGCCAATGGAAGGCCCAGCCAGCCAAGGACGTCTCCATCGCCCTGACGCTCAACGCCGACGGCGCATTCACCTGGGTGGTCGACACCAAGGGGGAGAAGCAATCCATCACCGGCCAGGCGGGCTTCAAGGACGGCACGCTCGCCCTGATCCAGGCCGAGGGACCACCCCTGGTCGGCACGATCGCCGAGCAGGGCGCGGACACGTTCAAGTTCCGACCCCCAGGCGCCGCCGCGAACGTCCCGGGACTCGTCTTCAACCGAGGAGCGTGACCGACCGACTCGACGCCCCAACCCATCGGCCCGACCTCCTCCCCCATCGAGGGAGGACGTCGGGCCGTTTCGTTCGGCTCGCCCACGACAGGGCCAGGGACCATCCACCCTGGATGGACGAAGGTCGCGGACACGTGTATAGTATGCCTCACGTGCCCCCTCGTCCGAACCTCTCGCGGGGGATCGCGACGGACGAGGATCGTGGGAAGGCACGGCGCTCCCTGACTCGACCGCTCTGGAAGGAACTCCCAAGGATGGCCACGACGGACATCGTCATCCGAGGTGCCCGCGAACATAACCTCCGCGACGTTTCCCTGGAACTCCCGCGCGGGGCCCTGATCTGCTTCACCGGGGTCAGCGGTTCTGGGAAAAGCTCGCTCGCCTTCGACACCCTCTACGCCGAGGGCCAGCGCCGCTACGTCGAGAGCCTCAGCTCGTACGCCCGCCAGTTCCTCGGCCAGATGCCCAAGCCCCAGGTCGACCGGATCGACGGCCTCAGCCCCTCGATCTCGATCCAGCAAAAGACCGGCGGAAGGAACCCCCGCTCGACCGTCGGCACCATCACCGAGATCAACGATTACCTGCGCGTGCTCTTCGCCAGGATCGGCCAGGGGCACTGCCCCCAATGCGACCGACCCGTCGCCGCGCAAACCCGTGAACAGATCGTCGCGCGCATCCTCGACCAGCCGGACGGCACACCCTTCAGCGTGCTCGCCCCGGTGATTCGTGGGCAAAAGGGGGAGTGGAAGGACCTGTTCGCCGACCTCGCCAGGGCGGGCTACGTTCGGGCGAGGGTCGATGGCAAGGTCGTCGCCCTGACCGACCACCTCGCGCTCGATCGACAAATCAAGCATGACGTCGAGGTGGTGATCGACCGCCTCAAGGTCAGTCCGACGACCCGACCGAGGCTGGCCGAGGCCGTCGAGTCGGCGCTCAAACTCGGCGACGGGACCGTGATCGTGGCCGTGGAGGGTCAGCCCGACCTGCTGCTCTCGTCGCGGCACGCCTGCGCCGCCTGCGGGATCGGGTTCGACCCCCCCAGCCCGCAACTCTTCAGCTTCAACAGCCCGCAAGGCATGTGCCCGGGATGCGACGGCCTGGGGGTCCGGCACGATTTCGACGTCGACCTGCTGGTTCCCAACACCTCGCTCTCGGTCTGGAACGGAGCGATCGAACCGCTCGGCCCGGTCAAGGAGATGGGTAAATGGCGTCGACACATTTTTGAAGGCGTGGCCACGAACCTGGAATCGGACGCCGACGGCCCGAAGCCAGGGACGATGCTCAAGGCCCCCTGGAACACGCTCGACCCACGCTGGCGAGCGGCCTGGCTCCACGGCACCGGCGAGCGATTGATCGTCCACCGCTGGCGACAGCGCGGCGGAGGAGTCTGGTCTCACGCCGAGAAATGGGCGGGGGTCGCCACCGACCTCATGACGAAGTATCGAGGCGCCACGGGAGGGCCGACCCGCGCCAAGCTCGAACCCTACATGCGCGGCATGGTCTGCCCCGACTGCCAGGGGAGTCGGCTCAATCCCCGAGCGCGGGCCGTTCGGGTCGGCGGCAAGACGATCGTCGGCCTGGGGGGCATGTCGATCGGCTCGGTCGCCCGGTTTTTCGACGACCTGGCCGGCGATCCCCCCGCCGATCTCGCTCCCGAGGAGAAGGCCGCCGCGCTGGACCCGCTCTCGCGAACCATCGCCGAGGAACTCCTCAAGGAGATCCGGGGTCGGCTTGGGTTCCTGACCAGCGTCGGCCTGCATTACCTGACCCTGGATCGCTCCGCGCCGACGCTCTCCGGCGGCGAGGCCCAGCGGATCAGGCTGGCCAGCCAGGTCGGGGCCGGACTCGTGGGAGTGCTTTACATTCTCGACGAGCCGTCCATCGGCCTGCACCCGCGCGACAACGACCGGCTCATCGCCACGCTCCAGCGGCTGCGCGACGTGGGCAACACGGTCATCGTCGTCGAGCACGACGAGGACACGATGCGGGCGGCCGACCACCTGGTCGACTTCGGTCCCGGGCCGGGCGTCAAGGGGGGCGAGGTCGTGGCGCAAGGCCCCGCCTCGACGCTGGCGGCCAACTCCGCCAGCCTCACCGGGAACTACCTCGCGGGAACCCGATCGATCGCCGTGCCGAAAGAAGCCGACCGCCGCCAACCCGACGGGAGGATCTTGAAGGTCGTCAACGCCCGACACCACAACCTCAAAGGGGTCGACGTCGAGATTCCCCTGGGCCTGTTCGTCTGCGTCACCGGAGTCAGCGGTTCGGGGAAAAGCTCGCTCATCAACGACGTCCTCCGCGAGGCGCTGGCCCGAGACCTCAACGGCGCGACGACCACCGAGCCGGGCGCTCACGATCGAATCGAGGGAATTGAACATCTCGATAAATTGGTCGACGTCGATCAATCGCCGATCGGCCGGACGCCGCGGTCCAACCCGGCGACGTATATCAAGCTGTTCGATCTGATCCGCGACCTGTACACCCGCCTGCCCGACGCCAAGGCCCGTGGTTACTCACCGGGCCGGTTCAGCTTCAACGTGCCCGGCGGGCGCTGCGAGGCGTGTGAGGGCAACGGCTCCAACCGCCTGGAGATGGACTTTCTCGCCGACGTCTGGGTCACCTGCCCGGTCTGCGAGGGGAAGCGGTTCAACCGCGAGACGCTCCACGTT
>JBFWRA010000233.1:0-6480 GCA_050249155.1 Isosphaeraceae bacterium
CTACGACCGGATCGCCGCCGCGATGCCGGTGGTGGCGGAAACCCGGCGATCGCACGCGGTCCGACAGTTCGCTCCGGCGCTGGAGGCGTTGACGGTCGAAGGGGTGTTGGCCTCGGCCTCCTGGGACGCGATGAAGGGGACGGGCCGTCCCAAGCTGCGACTGGTCAGGGGGCCGGTCCTGGCCTCGGCGAGCCCCGCGGCGGGGCCGGCGCCGGTCGTCGCGGCACCTTCACCGGAGCCGTTTCCTCCCGAAACCCCGGCGCGACTGGCGGCCGAGTTCTACCGGTTGCTGGGCAAGGCGCACCAGCCGTTGAAGTCGGACCTGGCCGTCGCCAGGGACCTGCTCACCCGGTTCGGGGTCTCCGAGGGTTTCGACCGGCTTCCCGACGCGGTTCGAAGGCTCAAGACACGGTTCAAGAACGCCGAGACGATGGGAGCCCTGGTCCGCTACTTCGAGGAATCGGTCCGTGATTCCGCCGCGGCCCGACCGGCCTCGCGAGTCGCGCGCCCCTCCTCGGTGGTCGCTGGCGAGCCGGAGTCGGACGACCCGAGGCGTCGGGAGTTATGGGGGCGACTCTCGGAGGCGGAGCGTTTGGCGATCCGCGAGGCCGTCCTGGCGGACCACCCGCCGTTCGTGAGGTTCCCGCCACTTCTGGAAGCGGCGTGCCTTCAACGGCTCTCGGTCGAACCCGAATCGATGGAGGACTGAATCCTCGTTCGGTTCGCGCCGCGATTTCGCCTGTTCGGCGTGGGCGCGATCATGTACAGTCTTCCACGATCGCGGCCGCGTCGATTGGCGTCGCGATCGCGTTCACGTCCGGCCGTTCCGGCCGAACCCCTGTGATCGAAGTAGGAGTTCCGATCATGATCCGCCGTCCGTTCCGTTCCGCGCCCTGGGTGTCGTTGGCGTTCGCCGTGATGGTTTCCCCGGTCTTCGGGGCCGATGACAAGCCGGTCACCGGCGACCTCAAGAGCATGCAGGGGGAGTGGATCTCGACCGACGAGACCGGGGAGAGCACCTGGACGTTCAAGGGGGACAAGGTCACCCTCAAAACCCCGAACCGCTCCTATGAATTGATCGCCAAGCTCGACCCCGAGGCCAAGCCGGCCAAGTCGGTCGACTTCACGGCGACGGAGGACTCGCCGGACGCCAAGGGGTCGACGGTCATGGGCATCTATCAGTTCGAGGGTGAAACCCTTCGCATTTGCTTCAACGGTCCGGAAGGCCAGCGCCCCACCGAGTTCAAGAACGACTTCCCGAAGCAACTTCTCTTCGAACTCAAGAAGAAAAAGTAGCTCGATCCGAGCCGCGCCCCGGCCCGACCTTCCCAATCGTTGGCGGCTAGGGCGCGTCT
The DNA here is from genome assembly GCA_050249155.1 of Isosphaeraceae bacterium. Classification (GTDB taxonomy): domain Bacteria; phylum Planctomycetota; class Planctomycetia; order Isosphaerales; family Isosphaeraceae; genus JBFWRA01. The sequence continues at coordinate 1,356 of JBFWRA010000233.1, forward strand.
GGGTCGTCGCTGAGGCTCCGACGCCAGGCACCCAGCGTTCCTCAGGAGTTGGCGATGCTCCTGGGAAATCGGGTTGAACTTCCCGGTGGAACCGGGGTTAATAGAAAACTTGGGCGAGCGGCGGGCGACCAAAATCCTCCTCCAGGCCCTCGCCCGCGTCGACTCACCTCAGCGCCCCGTGTGGCTTTGAATCGACCCCGAGGCACGTCGTCGAGGTTCGGGCGTATTCGTCCGAGGGAATCGCGGCACCAGGGCCTCGACCCTCGCCGCGCAACCCGCCGGAACCCGCCATGAGTCAACGGACCGAGTCGAAGCCGCCCGATGCCAAACCCATCGCCGGGTTGGTGTTCGTGGATCTCGACGGCAGCCTGATCGCCACCGACCTGCTCTTCGAACTGTTGTTCAGCCTGCTCCGGCGATCCCCCTGGTGCCTGGCCCTGGTTCCGTTCTGGCTGCTCCGGGGACGCGCGGGCTTGAAGGCCGAGGTGGCCCGTCGGGTCATGCCAGAACCGGAGGAGTTGCCCTACAACAAGGCGCTTCTCGAATTGCTCGGCCGTCGAAGGGCGGAGGGGGCCCGGCTGATCCTGGCGACGGCCTCTCCACGCCCCTGGGCCGAGGCGGTGGCGGGGCACCTGGGACTTTTCGAGGCGGTCCTGGCCACCGAGCCGGGTCGGAACCTCAAGGGGCCCGGCAAGCTCAGCGCGATTCGCGCGTACTGTCAGGCGATTGGAGAGGATCGGTTCGACTACGTCGGAGACGCCGAGGCCGACCTGCCGATCTGGCGGGAGGCGGAGACCGCCTACGTCGTCGGTGGCGGCGACGGTCACGGCCTGACCCGTCGGGTCAAGGCTCTGGGATCTTCGCCGACGGTCCACCCCGTCGGTCCAACCGCGCGGGTCGCGCGCTCGGCGCTGAGGGCGCTGCGGCCGCATCAGTGGGCCAAGAACGCGTTGATCTTCGTCCCCTTGCTGACCAGTCAGCACCTGGCGGACCCGCTCGCCCTGGTCTCGGCGACAGCGGCGTTCGTGGCGTTTAGCCTTTGCGCCTCGGCGATCTACGTGGTCAACGACCTGGTCGACCTGGCTTCCGACCGAGCCCACCCGGAAAAACGCGGGCGACCGTTCGCCTCAGGGGCCCTTCCGCTGGCCTCGGGGCCGCCGATGGCCCTGGGCCTGCTGCTGGGGTCGTTCGGGCTGGCGGCGGCGACGCTTCCCGCCGAGTTCCTCGTCGTTCTGGCGGGCTACCTGCTGCTCACCACGCTGTACTCGCTGGTCATCAAGAGTCGCCTGATGGTCGACGTGCTGGCGCTGGCGTTGCTGTACTCGGTCCGGATCTTCGCCGGCGGGATCGCCACGGCGATTCCGATCTCCGAGTGGCTGATCGGCTTCTCGACGTTCTTTTTCCTCTCGCTGGCGTTCGTGAAGCGTTACACCGAGCTGCACCGCGCGATTGAATCGGGCAAGCTGGAGAAACTTCGGGGGCGTGGCTACCGGCCTTCGGACATTGGCCTGGTCGAAACGCTCGGTGCGACCAGTGGCTACCTCGCGGTGCTGGTGCTGGCGCTTTACATTCAGAGCGAGGCGGTTCGGCCCCTGTACCGGTCGCCGAACTGGCTCTGGGGGATCTGCCTGGTGCTGGTCTACTGGATCAGTCGGGTCTGGTTCCTGGCCAAACGGGGCGAACTGCCCGGCGACCCCGTCTCGTTCGCGCTGCGGGACCGGCACAGCCTCGCCTCGGGGGCGATCGTGGCGCTTTGCCTGGCGGCGGGGGCCTGGCTTCCCTGGCCTTGAGTCGAGGCGAGAAGCCAGAACGGGGAATCATACGTTAGCTCATTGATATCATGCCATGATCGAATCCAATTCATTCGGTTTCTTCGACCGGGATTTTGAGCCGACGCGATCGCGGTGGTGGACGTCGGTTCGGGCCGGGGTGGTCGCGCTCGCGACGTTGATCCGCCTGGGCTGGGCGCTGGCCGTCCCCGTGGAGCCGACCTCGGACTGTTTCGCTTACGAGCTGCTGGCGAGGAACCTGGCCGAGGGGCATGGCTACGGGTTCGCGCCGGGGCAACCCTCGGCCTACTGGCCGGTGGGCACCTCGGCGGTTTACGCGGTGCTTCAGGGGGTGATGGGTCCTGAGCGCTGGCACGTCGGGGCCGTCGGGCTGAACCTCGCGCTGGGGGCGTTGACGGTCTGGCTCTCAATGACGATGACGCGTGACTGGTTCGGGCCGCGCGCCGGGTTGTGCGCGGGGCTCTTGATGGCGTTCTGGCCAGGCCAGGTGGAGTTCACCACGCTTCTGGCGAGCGAGCTTCCGTTCAACGCGTGCGTCCTGCTGGCCCTGTTCGCCGAGGGGCGGGATCGCTGGCGGCCCTGGGTTCGGGTCATGTTCACCGGCCTGGCGCTGGCGTCGGCGAGTTACGTGCGCCCCCTGGCCTTGCCGTTGCCCTTGATCCTGGCCTGGTGCCGCCTGGTCGGCCCGGCCGCCGGTTCGCGAACGCCGAGGCGGGTTCTGTTGGAGACCGCGGGGGTTCTGGCGGTGATGGCGGTCGTGATCGCCCCCTGGACCCTCCGCAACGCGAGGGTCCTGGGCCGTCCCGTGCTGATCTCGACCAATGGCGGGGCGAATCTCTGGATGGGTAACCATCCAGGGTCCGACGGCGGTTACACCGAGCTGCCCCCTTCGGTCGAGGCCTTGCCGGAAGTCCAGCGCGACGACCTGCTTGGAGCCGAGGCCAAGCGATTCATCCGCGAGCACCCAGGCACCTTCGCGCGGGGCGCGTTGAAAAAACTGGTGATGACCCACGACCGTGAGAATATCGGCGTCGTCTGGAATCAACCGGCGTTGTCCCGAAAGTACGGGGATCGCGTGTTGATGCCGCTGAAGCTTCTGAGCACGGGGTACTGGTGGGGGGCCCTCGCGCTGGGACTGGTCGGCGCGGGGGTCGCGCTGCGACGCCTGGGAATCCTTCGAGCCTCGGGGCTCCCTCCGCTGGCGCTCTGGGGTTTCTTCGCGGCGGTCCACGCGGTGATCGTGGGGGGAGACCGCTACCACTACCCCAGCGTCCCGTTCCTCGCCGCGCTGGCGGGACTGGCGATCGTCTCGACGTGGAGTCGGTCGCGGTCCACCTGAGCGTCGTCCGCGTTCGATTTGTATGGCGGATCGGGTCGCGCCACGTCGTCGGCTCGCTTTTCAAGGCAATCGTATGCTTTCCGCCAGAAATGAGTGGAATTTCTCGATTGCCTGTATCTAAAGTGGTTTTTGTGAGGTCGATCTCACCCGTCCGGAGGGATCATTCACTCTGGGACGATGCCGTCGGGATGCGCTCTGACGTTCCTCTCTGTCCAAGATGGGGGGAGCCATGCCGCCTGCCAGACCTTTGTGCCGGGCTGTGTCGAAGTGCGCGCTGGGTGTCGTCAGCCTGTCGGTCTGCCTGTCGCTGGCCGAGGGGTTCGCGCGTGTTTTTTTACCGGAAGTGAGCGACTCGTTCGTCGTCCAGACGGAGTCCCTCGACGCGAAATACCACCACAAGCCCCTCTGGGGAGTGCTTCCCGAACCGGACCCCGAAGCGTACCGGATCGCGTTTCTCGGCGACAGCTTCACGCATGGTTATCCGATCAAGGACCGGGATGAGGCGTTCCCGGCGGTGGTGGGCCGTCTGCTCAATGAACGAACGATCGGAAGGGTCGGGGTTCGCCGTGTGCAGTCGTACAACCTGGGGACCCCCTCTTATAGTCCGTCGATTTACGGCGTGGCGCTTCGGGAAATCACCCCGGCGTTGCGTCCGCATCTGGTGGTGGTGGGGTTGGATGACAGCGACCCTCAGGACGACCTGCTTTATCAGCCGCTCCTGGTCGCCGATCCCGAGGGGCTGCCGGTCTCGGTCCACCCGGGACTCCCCGGCGTTCCTGGCTGGCTCAAGCCATTGGCCCGACGGATCAAGCTCGTTCGACTGAGTTTCGGTCTAGGCGACAAGGTCTATCGGAGGTTCGTCGTCCAGGAGCCGCGGGCGCTGAAACGCTGGGAAAACCGGTTGGGTCATTACCGCCCCGGCCCTGGCACCGACGCCGAATGGGCGCGGGTCTTCGAGCACACCCTGTCCCTGGTCGCGGCGATGAAGGCTCACTGCGACGATCGTGGGATCACCTTTTGCGTGGTCAACTACCCGTATCCCCCCGCGGTCAGCACGACCGCGGTCGTCGCCTGGCGGAAGAACTTCCATTTTGGAAAGGACCGCCTCTACGAGCCAAGCTTTCATGTCGCGGTTCGGGCGTTCTGCGAGCGTCGCGCGATCCCCTACCACGACTTCACCCCGATCATGCGTTCCCTTCCGGACCACAAGGACCTGTTTCTCAGTGACGACGACCCGCACTACTCCCCCAGGGGGCACGCGGCGCTGGCCCGATCACTGGTGCCGTTTCTCAGTCCGCTGGTCGACGGCCAGACCGTTCACGACTATGATCGAAGTCACGATTGATTCGACCGGCAGGTCCCCCTTCGGGTGGAAACGATGACCGCGATCCTGGGAATCTCCGCGTTTTATCACGACAGCGCCGCGGCCCTGGTGGTCGACGGTCGGATCGTCGCCGCCGCGCAAGAGGAACGATTCAGCCGAAAGAAGCACGACCCAGGGTTCCCCCACGGGGCGGTCGCCTACTGCCTGAGCGAAGCGGGTCTGACCCCCGATCGACTCGATTACGTCGCGTATTACGAGAAGCCGTTGACCAAGTTCGAGCGGCTGCTGGAGACGTACCTCGCCTACGCCCCCCGCGGCTTCCGAAGCTTCCGGCTGGCCGTTCCCGCCTGGCTCAAGGACAAGCTCCACCTCAGGAAAACCCTGCTCCAGGGGCTCGGCGGGCCGACCCAGGCCAAGCTGGTGTTCACCGACCACCACGAGAGCCACGCCGCCAGCGCGTTCTTCCCCTGCCCGTTCGACCGCGCCGCGATCGTCACGCTCGACGGCGTCGGCGAGTGGAGCACCGCCACCGTCGGCCACGGGGACGGGAACCGGCTCACCCTGCTGGAGCAGGTCAAGTTCCCTCATTCGCTCGGCCTGCTTTACTCGGCGTTCACCTATTATTGTGGATTCAAGGTCAATAGCGGCGAATATAAATTGATGGGTCTAGCG
>JBFWRA010000234.1:0-6464 GCA_050249155.1 Isosphaeraceae bacterium
GGCCGTTCAATCCGAGGACGCGCCTGGTGAACGTGGTGAGGTCGTCGCGGTCGCGGGGGGGTTCATGCACTCCTCGCCCCCCCTTGAGCATGCTGGCCTCCCAGTGAAGGACCCACTCACCGCCGATCCCCACGACCATCCCCACGCGCAGAGAACGACGACGCTCCCAGAGCCCCGCGTCGCGGAGCGCATCGACGGCCGTGAGCGTGAGCACCTTTTCCCAGGGACCGAGCCCCTCGAAGTCGCCGGGGGAGTACCCCTCCGGGCACGGGATCGTTCCCAGGCAAGCGGCCACCGTGCAAGGCTGGTCGGTGGTGTCGAATCGATCGACGGGCCCGACTCCCGACCGCCCCTCCATGAGGTTCGAGGCGAGTTCGCCGAAGGTGAAACCCAGTGGAGTCGCCACGCCGACCCCGGTGATCCAGACCGCTCGCTCTCGGAGGGACATTGGGTCGGATTCCTCGGGCCTGTCAAGAAATCATGTGAACGATCGAATTACTGAGCTTACGTTCATCCCGCCCGTCGCGATACGGAGACCGCCCGGTCGTCCACAAGGTCGATGAGGCCCAGGCCAGGCACGACGCATCGCCAGGCCCTTGAGCCCTGAGAGCCTGTCGAGGCGTTCAGGAATTCCGAGAGGGCCAGCAAGTCGGTCAACGGTTCTCCGCCGTCGGCGTCGGAAGTCGGCCCGGGGGGACCGGGGGGCGTCGGCCCGGGGCGAAGCTGAAGTCGCAACGCGCTCCGCGATTTCTCGGACGAGGCCGAGAGCGCCAGCGCCACGGCATGGCCAGTCGACTCGTTCAGGACGTCGCCTGAGACGTCCGGTCGTGGCTCGGGATCGAACCCGGTCGCCACGACCCAGACGCCAGGTGCGCCGGTTTCGTCGAGCGAGGCGAGCCCGGCGGTCAGGGCTTCAGCGAGATGGCCGGGGCCGCCACCCACGCCAAAGTGGAACCCGCGGGCCTTGATCGCCATGCTCAGTGAACCGGCGACGGCGTGGAGCGACATGGTCGGAATGATCAACGGTGAGACCGCCGACGCCCCCGACCTCGAGAATCGGAACAAGGGGCCCGCGATGCCCACCCTCCCCAGGAACCGGGGTGCCGCGATGATCCCCCAGTCCCGAAACGGACCCGGCAGACCGAAGTCATGCGAGGCCCGGAGCACGGCGGCCATCGCCAGCAGCGTCTGGTGGTCGGCGTGCTTCAGCAGAGAGTGGGCGATCTTATCAACCCCGGGAGGCCTCGGTCCGGGAGCCTTTCTCAAGGCGGCGAGGTCCTCGAACGCCACACTGACCACCGCGAACGCCCTCACCTCACAGGCCGATTCCCCCGGAGTCCAGGGGCTTTGCCAGGTCGTCGAGGGTTCGGTCACCGTCGGATTCCTTTCCGCCAGGGGTGATCGAAGAGAGGGAGTGTCGATCCGATCCGTTGCGATCCAAAGCGGGTCGGCTCAGGCGACCTTCGAGGTTGAACTCCCCTTGCCCTTGGCGAGCTTGGCCTGGAGCAGGTCCAGGAGATCGCCGACCGTCGCCACGGGAACGAGTTCCTCACTGGCGATCTTGATCTGAAACGTGTTTTGCATCTCGACGACCAGGCTGAACAGATCGACCGAGTCCAACCCCAGCCCCTCCGTGAGACTCTGGGGTTCGGTCACCTCGGGGTAACGCTCCCCGGTGGTTTCCTCGAGGAGTTCGGTGAGCGTGGCGCGGAGCTGTTGTCGTTCCATCGACGTGGCCTCGTTTCAAGGCGTCCTGAGTGGGTCGTTCGTGGTCGTGGCGGCCTGGGAACGAAGATGGGGCGCGGGGGGGGTCGTCGTTCCCGTGGCCAGACGTTCCGCGTCCTCGGTGGTCGCCAGCAACCGTCGCTCGATCAAAGTTCGATAGTGTTCCAGAGCGTCGCGATCGAGCCCGGGAGGAACGGAGACCGCCTCTCCCGCGACGAAGACGACCCTGCTGAACGGAACGGGCACGGCGAACCGGTCCCAGCTTCGGGCGCGCCAGCATCGAGAAAATCCGACGCCGACGGGCACGATCGGCAGCCCGGAATGCGACGCCAGCGCGATCGTCCCCGGCTGGACCGATCGCCTGGGACCGCGGGGGCCGTCGGGGGTGATTACCAGATGTGAGGTCTTACCGCAATCCCACAACTCGACCAGCGCCTTGCCGCCGCCACGGTTGGTCGAGCCTCGAACCACGCCGAAACCCAACCATTGGGCGACCAGGGCGATCAACTCCCCGTCGGCATGCTTCGAAATCAGGATCCGGACTCTGGCCCGCAGTTTCAGCGGACCGAGCAGCGTCTCATGCCAGATCGCGTAGATGAACCGTTCGCGATCCGCGTCGGCGGGGTGGGTCGAGGCGTCTCGGTTGACGAACCGGCCACGAATCGTACCCATCCAGAGGCGAATCAGTCCGGAGGCGAGCAACGCGACGGCGCGGATCAGCCAGGGGTTCCGCAGCTTCATGGGCGTCGGCATCCTTGCCTGGGCCTTGGGAGGTCGTCGGGCCGCGACGACCCGGACGGACCCGCATCATAACCCGACGCCCCTCCTTTGCGAAGGGGAGCCGCCGGGCGTTCCAGGTCGTCTCCAAAACCCGTGGGAACGCGACCGGTCTCCGCGCCGTTCCCCTCCAAGCGACGGAGGAGAAACGGCGGTCTGGCCGCGATCGCCTGGACGAGTCTTGGGGTTGGATTACTTCTTGGTGGCTTCCTCCAGCTTCTTGCCGGCTTCCTCGATCTTCTCGCCGGCCTTCTCGGTGACCTTGCCGGCCCCTTCGACGACCTTGCCGGCGGTTTCGCCGAGCTTCTCCTCGACGACGGCCGCACCCTTCTCCTGGAGCGCCTCGCCCCCTTCCTGGATCTTCTCACCCGCTTTTTCCAGTCCCTTGCCCGTGGCGTTGGCGGCGTCCTTGGCCAGTTCGCCGGCCTTCTCGGCGACCTCGCCGGCCTTCTCTCCAGCCGTTTCGAGGGCGTCGCTCGCCTTTTCCTTGATCGTTTCGACGGTGCTTTGCGGCGGAGACTCCATGCCGGGGCCGGGCATGTCCACGGGGGCCGTTTCCACGGTCTCACCACAACCCGAAATCATGGTGGCCGCCGCGAAGGTTAGCGACGCTCCGAAACTCCGCCAGAACTTGCGAGTGCTCATTCACCACGCTCCTCAATAGGCTGGGGCGAGCGTCGCGGCCTTCGCGGCGCCCGCCTCCCTCGTGTCTTCACTGTCATAGATACGGCATCACGATCGGTTGTGTCGAGATCCGACCCCTCAAACCCGGATGAATCCGAGAAATCGGCACGACCCCGATGGTCTCCGTCCGACCGGACTCTCCGGACCTCGGGGGTTTAAAACCCGTCGCCACTGGTGAATCCCCCCTGCGAGGGCGGAGGGGCGGAGGATGGTTGTGGAAACGACGGCGCGGAAGGAAACGAAGGGGCCGCGTGTGGTTCGGGAAACCCGATCTCCGCACGGCGCTGGACTCCGCGATAGGCGGAGTCTCTCATCGCCTGACTCGCGGCTTCGAGCACCGCGCCCATGAGGACTCGTCCCGCGGGGCCACTCAGGACGTCGACGGTTCCCGAGGTGGTCGTCTCGATCCAGTGGGGTCGAAACCGCTGATGGCGTCGGATCGAACCCCAGAGACTCTCCACGTCGGTCGCCCCGACGTCGAGATCACGCAGCCATGCGTGGACGTCGAAACTGTCGGGAAAGTAGGATCGTTGCGAATCGAACTCCGCCTGCCGGTAGCGCTGAACCAGCCGGTCCAGACTATCGCGGAGGGCGACCGTCGCGTGTCGGCGGTTGGCCAACTCGGCGAGCCGCGGCCTGAGCGCTTCGATCTGATTGTCGATCTCGGCGACGTCGGCGACGATCGCGTCGTCTTTTGGGTCGGGGGTTTGCCGGGCGCGCTGTTCGAGCAAGGCCAGTCGGGTGTCGGAAAGGAAGTCGCGGAATCGGGCGATCGCCTCCTTGTAGAATCGGTCGTGTCGCCGGTCGAGTTCGGTGAGTTCCTCCTGGATCGCCCGTGTTCGCTTCACCAGGGGATCTCGTTCCTGGACCAGCCCGTCTCGTTGGGTCCCCAGGGCGTCTCCCTCACGGAGAACGGCGGTCAGCCCGGCCTGGTCGGCGGCTTCGGCTTGCCCCGCCTCGACCTGCCTCATCAGTTCTGTGAACTGGCTCCGGCGGCGCGCGACTTCCGCGTCGACCAGCTCGGGAGTCTTGCGAAGGAATTCATATCCATTTCTCGCCTCGTCATACCCGATCAGTCGAGCGACCCAGCGATCGAGGGAGCGGATCAGACCCTTGGCCCTGTACGAATCCGTGGCGAACCCCCGATCGTGAAGGTAGCGAAACAGGGCGCTGTTCTCGTAGTGGGGCAGTTTCTCCGCGGCCTCCTCGCGGATCTCCGCGGCCCTCCGCTCATCGCGATGCAGGAGTTGCTCGGCCTGGAGGGCCAGGCGCGAGCGTTCCTGAAACTCGGGATCGGCCTTGAGGATCGCGGCGACCTGGGATTCGAGGGCTTCGCGACGGGTGATCAGCGCGTTGAGTCGTCCGGTGACCTCGTCGAGTTCGGCGTCCTTGACTCTGGTGAGTTCTTGAACCTCCGCGAACTCGAGGCTCAGCTCGCGACGTCGAGCCTCCTTGCGGGCGAAAATCGCCAGAAGTTCGTCCCGAATTCCCGTGAACGTGGCCTCGATCGCCGGCCTGGAGAATTCGGGAAGCAGATGCCCGGCCAGGGCCAGCAGCGCCTCCCCGCGTTGGGTGAGGAGTTCGTTCAACGCGCCATCGAGCCGGGTGGCGTCGACGGCGCATTGATCGGCCCTCGCGACGGCCTGTCGGAGTCGCGCCCGCAAGGCGGCGAAAACCTCGGTCCCCTCGGTCGGCATCGGGCGGGTTCCCTTTCGCTGGGCTTACCAGGCGGTGATCTGGCCGAGTCTTCGCAGGGGTGAGCCGTCGGAGTCTTTCATGACGACTTCCTCCTCGAACGAGCCTGGGCGTTTGATCGCGTACGTGGTCTCGTTCAGGATGCCGTCGGATTTCTTGTCCGCGACGAGCCGGTCGTAGACGGCTTTCGGCACGCGCTCGGCCCAGACCGTCACGTCGGCTTCCGTCCCGCTCTCCGCGTTGTGAACCCGACGACTCAAAATCTCCCCCTGGGGCGTCTTCGCCTCGACGATCAGGTAATACCCGGAGACGCGCTTTCCATCGGCGTCGGTGAAGTACCGATCGATTCCGCTTTTCTTGCCGGGCTGTGCGATCACCGAGACGGTGTACTCCTCGCGAAGCCTTTGCTCCAGATCGGCCAATTCCGCGGAGACCTGGGCGAGCCGGTCGAGATCCCCCTGACTCTGGAGGACCTCGGCCTCGCGAGCCAGCCGGGCCAGAGTGGCGTTCGCCGTGCTGTCGGTCGACAGTCCCCTGACCCGCTCGGTATGCCGAGCCACTTCGCCGACGAGCCGTTCCAGCCGCTGGCGCTCTCGTCCCGTGACCGTGAAACGCCCCGTCGGCGAGAGGAACAACCACCAGCAGAGCCAGGCCGCGACGAGGATCGAACCTCCCCAGGTCGCGATCGCCCATCGGCGCACGTACAGATGGGCGAGCGCGACCGGGACGCTGAGCCTGGGCTCTCGAAACGTGTGAAGCTGTTGGTAGTACCGGTCGATCGCCGCCTCGACCTCCTCGACCGTCACCGCCTCTCCCGTCACCTTCGCCGCTTCGATCAGGCGCGTGCGGAGCTTGGCCTTCACCTCGTTCACGCCAAGCTGAAGGTCGACCAGCTCGCGATCCTTGCGCAGGGCGGTCGCCACGTCCATGATCCTGAGCATTTCCGGCAGGCTAATCTCGGAGGATCGGTCATCTCGACTCGGTGCTTCGAGCGTGCCGGAGTTCGTCGATTCGGACATGAGACGCGGGCCCTCGGGACGTGGTCGCTCTCGTCGTTCCTGGAGTGGGAGGAGGCGACCTCTCGCTTGGGTCTGCCTCCTTGCCGTGTCGGCCGGGTCGGGGCTATCCTTGTTGCTCGATTCTAACGGTCCCCTTCGGTCGCGTCGATCTCTCGCGGCATCCCGGCGATCAGGCCGCGGAGCGCGGGATAACGATCGGCCCACGGAACTTTTGTCGGAGAGTCGCCCCGATGGCCACGAAGAAGCGCGAGCCCGTCGTCGAGCCCAAGGAGACCGAGACGGAGACCGGCGACGGCGAGGGCCAAGGCGCGGGCGCCGGCAACGTCATGCAGAAGTATCTTGACCGCGCGGTGAGCGTCCTCGGCAAGTTCACGGGGAACGCCGGTCAGGACACCAACGCCGAGTTGATCCGCCTACTCGAGGAGGTCAAGCACCTGGACGAACCCAAGGTGCTGGCGATCTCTCGGACGATTAGCTACATGAGCCGATTCAACCAGCTTGTTCGCGACAACGTCGAGAATATCGACGTCGGTCAACGCTACCTGGAAATCGCGCAGATGTTCG
>JBFWRA010000235.1:0-6457 GCA_050249155.1 Isosphaeraceae bacterium
CGAGGTGGCCGAGGTCCGCGTCGTGGTCGCCGCACCCGACCAGGACCTGCCTCCCCTGCCCCGCGACGTCCGGGTCGTCCGCGATCCGGTCGCGCACAAGGGGCCGTTGCAAGGGATCGCCACCGGCCTGGCCGCGTTGCCGGAGTCGGTGGAACTGGCCTACGCCTCGGCGACCGACGTCCCGTTCCTTCGCCCGGCCTGGGTGTCCCGGCTCGTCGAGTTGATCGGGGAGGATGACCTTGTCATTCCCGACGTCGGCGGATATCTCCACCCGTTGGCGGCACTGTACCGGCGCGAGACGACCATTCCCGCGGTGGAGGCGTTGCTCGCCGCCCAACGGTACCGCCCCGTCTTCCTGCTGGAGCGCCTTCGGGGCCGCGTCGTCACACCCGCGGACCTCCACTCCGTCGACCCCGACCTGAAAACCCTGCGCAACCTCAACACTCCGGAGGACTACGAGACCGCCCTTCGCGAGATCGTCGAAACGGCGGCCGACCTGGGGGAAACCCGGTAGGGCTCGCGATCGCGAACCCCACCCGCTTCACGCGTCCCGCGGCCGGCCCGACGCCCTGGACCTGGACTCAGAGGCGACCCTTGCGCTTCTCCTCCTCCTCGGACTTGGGCTTCTCGAAGCGGTTCTCGCCGAACTGCCGGGCCATGAATCGCTCCTGAGCGTGAGCGGCCTCCTCCGGGGGAAGCGGAGCGAGCTCGACCGAGTCGCCGAGCGTTCGGCCAGAGGCCATCGGCGGTGCCGAGGGGCCGCCAGCCTGGGGGATCGGAATCTTGAAGTGCCCCTGGCACTTCTTGCAGCGCACCTCCTTCCCGGCGTAGGACGCGGGGACGTGGCCGCTCGCCCCGCAAGTGGGGCAAAGAATGTCGATATCGCCAGCCATGGATGACTCCCGACGGGAGAGTGAGCGGCGTCCGACCTTGGCTCGACAGGGCCGGGCGTCGGGTAACGTCGTTCAATCGGCGATTGTCTCGCCTACTCGCGCGATGTGCAACAACCTTTTCGCCCGACCCGACGGAAGCCCGAACGCGAGGGAATGAGGGGTCTGGACGCCGGAACTCCCGGGGTGCGACACTCGATCCAGGTCGCGGCGCTGGTGAGCCCCTGTCTCGGGCTCGCGCCGGGACGCCGGAGGTTCCCGCCCGTGGCCAGCGTGGAGGTCGAGCTTTACGGAGTTCCCAGGCTGCGGGCCGGCGCGGCGAGGGTCACCGTGGTCGGGAACAGCGTCGGCGAGGACCTCGCCGCGCGGGGGCGCGCTTGCCCGAACCTGGCCGGACCGGTGATCTTGAGCGGGGGACGCGTTCACCCCGCCTACCGGTTGAGCGTCAACGGCGAGCGGTTCGTCACCGAGCCCGCGACACCCTTGGCCGACGGGGACACGCTGCTCTTGCTCGCCGCCGACGTGGGAGGTTGATCGAGCGTGTTCGGGGTTTTCGGGCGATACTTGCGCGTGGATGCGACCCGCGGCACCCTCGATCGCGTCGCGATCGACGAGGGAGTGCTTCGCCAGTTCCTGGGAGGGGTCGGGCTGGGGGCCTGGCTGCTGGCCAGGGAGACTCCCGCCGGGGTCGATCCGCTGGGACCCGACGCGGCGCTGGCGTTCGTGTTCAGCCCGCTCGTCGGGAGCCCACTCACCACCTCGGCCAAGTTCGCCGTCGTCGGGTTCAGCCCGCTGACCGGCAGGGTCTGCGACGCCCTGTCCTCGTCGCGGTTCGCGCTGGCGGGCAAGCGCGTCGGCGTCGACGCGATCGTGATCGTGGGTCGTCGCGAGGCGCCCTCGGTGGCGTTCGTCGACGGTCTGGAACGATCGGACGAGGACGTTCGGTTCGAGCCCGCGGGCGAGCTCTGGAGCCGATCTGGACGCGAAGCCGAGGAGGCGCTTCGAGGTCGACACGGGGCCGACTGGCAAATCGCCGCGATCGGGCCCGCCGGCGAACGCCTGATCCCGTTCGCCTCGATCAGCCACGACGGCCGACACGCCGGCCGGGGGGGCCTTGGCGCGGTCCTCGGATCGAAGAACCTCAAGGCCCTGGCCGTTCGGGGCGACCGACGCGCCGCGATCGCCGACCCGGAGCGGACGGTGGCGATCGCGAAGGAACTCTCGGCGAAGTCGTTTGGTCCGGCCACCGAGAAGTACCGCGAGCTGGGCACCGTCGCGAACTTGCTCGTGTTCAACCGTTTCGACGCGCTGCCCACGCGAAACTTCCAGGGCGGCCGTTTCGAGGGGGTCGAACGGCTGGCCACGACCGATCTGGGCCCCGCCCGGAAAGTGGCGAGGAACTCCTGCGCGGCCTGCGCGATCGGTTGCGAGCACGTCTACGCGTTGGACAAGAACGAGGTGGCGGGGAGCGCGGGGGTCCGACTTGAATATGAAAGCCTTTTCGCCCTGGGCCCGCTCTGCGGCGTCGACGATCCATCCGCGGTCCTTCGCGCCTCGAAGGCGTGCGACGACCTGGGGCTGGACACGATCTCGACCGGTGGCACGATCGCGTTCCTGATGGAATGTGCCGAACGTGGATGGATTGACGGCCGGCTCCCCGTCACGGGACGCCCGCTGCGGTTTGGCGACGGCGCGGCGGTCCTGGAGGCGATCGCCGCCCTGGCCGAGCGCCAGGGCGACCTGGGCGCGACGCTGGCTCTGGGCAGCCGAGCGGCGGCCGAGCGACTGGGCGGCCAGGCCCCCAGCCTCGCCCCGCACGTCAAGGGGCTGGAACTCCCTGGATATCATCCCGGCCGGCTTCACGCGATGGCCCTGGGGCTGGCCGTTGGCACCCGAGGGGCCGACCACAACCGCTCCGGCGCTTACGAGGCCGACTTTTCCGATCGCATCGCCCCCGACGCATCCCCCCTGGCCGTCGCCCGCGCGGCCATCGAGACCGAGGATCGGGCCGCGTTGATCGATAGCCTGATCCTGTGCAAATTCCTGCGCGGGGTGTTCATCGACATGTACGAGGAATCGGCCGAGATGCTGCGGGCCGTGACGGGATGGGACGTCTCCGCCGAGGAGCTTCGGACCGTCGCACGTCGGGTCGTGACCGCCCGAAAGCTGCTGAATTCTCGCGAAGGCTGGACCGCCGCCGAGGACACGCTGCCGGACCGATTCCTCGCCGAGGAGGTCTCCCCCGCGCCGACCGGTCGCCCGCTCCTGACCCGCGCGCGGCTCGATTCCCTGATCGCCGCCTACTACCGCGAACGGGATTGGAGCGGCGAAGGGGCCGTGCCGAAGGCCGCTCGAGCCGCCCTGAACCTGGATTTCCCCCCCTTCGGCGCGTGAGGGCGTTCCGGTGCGCGACGTTTGGTTTTGGAAACTTCGCGTCGAGAATTGTGTGGATTGATGGCGGCAAGCCTTCTCATAATGCGGTCTGTCTCTCCAGAGAGGCGAGCGAGGTCGGAGGGTTTCGCCCGCTCGCTCCTCACCCCCATCTTGAGGAGACCCCGATGACTCTCCCACGATTCCTTCGCTGGACCCTGGCCCTGGCGCTTCTCGGACTGGCGACGGCCCGCGGCGAGGCCCTGGCGAACAATCCTCATTCGAACAATTACTATTTGACGGGAACGGTTTACTTCACCAACCTCCAGAACGCGACTCAGCAAGGGGCGTTGGTCCCATACTCGGGTTACGGCTGGAGCGCGCTGACCGGACCGAACCGGCAGACGGGTTCGATCCGCAACCTTTCCGGGTTGATCCCCATCAACGTGAACACGTATATTTTTTATGGAGAAGTGGGTCCGCACCCGTGGATGCCCAGTCATCATCGGGTCCACCTGATCGAGACCTGGCACGGCAACATTTTCTGCGCGTGGAGGGCGGTCTTCACGCTCCAGATCCTGAATCCGCAGGGGGACGCCATCTTCAGCGGCGACGGCCACTTCCACGTCGTCGGTGGCACCGATCGCTATCGCCGCGCCTCGGGTCAGTTTCGGACCCAGTTCCGCAGCGGACCGGTCCCCGCGGGCGCGAACGACGCCTCGGCCGACGTGATTCAGTACGGCACGATCAAGAGGTGAGAACGACAGGATCGGGAATCCGTCCCCGATCCCGAGTTTGGTCCTGATCCGGGATGGCCGGGGCGTCTGGCCCCGGCCATCTGGCTCGATCCCTCAAAGGCCCAGCAGCCACGACGCATGAGGCATGGCGTGCTGAAACGGCGGGTCGTTTCGCGAGGACTCCAGCGCCGCGGCGATTCGTCGTGGCGCGTCGACCTCGGGAGCCAGCACCGTCCTGGGCAAGGCGCAGTGCG
This sequence comes from Isosphaeraceae bacterium, assembly GCA_050249155.1. GTDB lineage: Bacteria > Planctomycetota > Planctomycetia > Isosphaerales > Isosphaeraceae > JBFWRA01. Next base: position 4,252 of record JBFWRA010000235.1, read on the forward strand.
ATGGGGAATCGACCTCCACCCGGACCTTGCCCACCGCGTTGGACTCGCGGCGCAGCTGGAAACGCTCGGGCCCCTCGTCGCCGGAGCCCCGCGTGGTCAACTCGACCGATTGAATCAAGGGTTCCTCAAGCGAGGAATCGACGGACGTGAGGATTTCCACGGCGACCGGGCCGTTGGGCCCTTGAAACGTCGCGGAGAGCCGGCCCTCGGCTCGGTCGGGCGTTCCCCCGGGGGTCCAGTTGAGTTGCCCGGCGAGCCAGGCCAGCAACCAGACCGCCAGGCGCGGGGCCTCGCAAGGCGCGGGGCTCGCCGCTTCGACGCGGATTCGGTCGAGCAGGGAGAGCGACTGGCCCGCGCAGGGAGGGTCGAAGAACTGCGCGATCAGCTCGCGCCAGCGGGTCAGGCCGAACCAGACGGCGTCTCGACTGAACCGGCAGATCGACGGGTCCAACCCCAGCCGCAAGGCGGAGGGATCGGTGCCAGGGTCGGGCAGGTCGAGGATCAGGCGGGAACATTCCTCGCCAAGATCGCGGAAGAGCGTCTCGTCCCGCCGGGGGTCGTCGGTCCACCAGAGCACGAACGGAAGGTCGGCCTCCAGCAGAGGTCTCACCGCGCCGGGCAAGAGGTCCACGGCGTCGGGCCCAGCGCGCAGGACGATGCGTTCGGAGCAGACTTGCGGCAAGCCGGGCGCGGGAAGGTGGCAAAGCGCGGACACCTCGGCCCGGAGCGATCGGCCTGGCGATTCGTCGCGCCTGAGCCCGATGATTCGGCTGGGATAGCGTGCCGCGACCGCTTCCAGGACGCCGGGGAGCCGCGACGCGTCGGCCTGTCGGCAGAACAGAACGAGGTTGGCGAGCACGACCCGGGTGACGTTCGGGTTTGGCGAGGTCGACGCCCCCGCCTGTTCGGCGGCCGGGCCCCAGAGCCTCGCCAGTTCGGCGGGAACGTCGTGGAGGTCGACCGGAACGCCCTGGCCGCTCAGGAAGTCGTCGTCGATGGCGGTCGTCATGGCGCGTACTCCCCCGGGTTGGCGATGCGCGACTCTCTCTCCTGGCTCATAACCGCCGCCACGTCAGGCCGTCGGCGGCGATCAACGCGTCGGCCTCGTCGGGCCCCCAGGTGCCGGCGGCGTAGAGCGCGGGGGGCTTCGCGTCGGGACGTTCCCAGGCGTCGAGGATGCGTGTGATGAATCGCCAGGCGCTCTCGACCTCGTCGGTTCGCGTGAAGAGCGTGGGATCGCCGAGCATCACGTCGAGCAGGAGGCGTTCATACGCCTCGGGCGGTGGCACGGCGAACGAGGTCCCGTAGCGGAAGTCCATGCGGACTTCTTGAAGCCGCCGACGTGAACCGGGAATCTTCGCCTCGAACGTGAGGCTCGCGCCCTCGTCGGGCTGAATCCGAAGGACGAGCTGGTTCGCGCCGGTGCCGTCGGCCTCGGATTCGAACAGGGGAGTCGGCGGCTTGTGAAACTGGATGGCGATCTCGGTGGCGCGCTTCGGCAGCCGCTTGCCCGTCCGGAGGAAAAAGGGAACGCCCGCCCACCGCCAGGTGTTCAGGGTCACACGCATGGCCACGTAAGTGCCGGTCTTGGAGTCGGCCGCGACTCCTTTCTCCTGGAGGTAGCCGGCCACCTCCTCCCCCTCGATCGAGCCCGACGTGTACTGGGCGCGGAGGGCGTGACGGGCCACCTCCTCGGGCGACCAGGCTGGCAGCGCCTGAAGCACCTTAAGCTTCTCGTTGCGGACGGCGTCGGCTTCGAGCGTGACGGGGGGCTCCATCGCCACCAGGCAGAGGAGTTGCATCATATGGTTCTGCACCATGTCGCGCAGCGCCCCGGCGGTGTCGTAGTAGGCCCCCCTGCCGCCGGCCATGCCGACCTCCTCGGCCACGGTGATCTGAACCGCCTTGACGTGCCTTCGGTTCCAGATCGGCTCGAAGATCGAGTTCCCGAATCGCAGGGCGAGGATGTTCTGAACGGTCTCCTTGCCGAGGTAATGGTCGATGCGGTACGTCTGGTTCTCGCCAAGCACGCGTGAGACCGCGAGGTTCAGCTGGTGGGCGCTTTCCAGGTCGTGGCCGAACGGCTTTTCGATGACGACTCGGCTCCAGGGGCTTTCCTGGTGTCTGGGGTGGATCAGCCCCGCGTTCCCGAGTTGATCGAGGATGGTGCCGAAGAACTCCGGGGCGACGGCCAGATAGAACAGGC
>JBFWRA010000236.1:0-6452 GCA_050249155.1 Isosphaeraceae bacterium
AGTACCGAGCTCAACCTGGAGGCGACCAGGATCACCCTTCAGTCCAAGGGAATCCGGCTCTCCGAGGCGATTCAGCGACTTCAGGCCCTGAGCGGCAACGCGATCACCGACTATCGAGAGGCCGAGGGGGCCGACGCGAGCAACCCCTCCCTGGAACTCGAGATCGTCGACAAGCCGTTCCTGGAGGCCCTCGACATGGTCTGCGAGGAAGCGCAGGTCGTCCCGAGCTTCTACACCGGCGACGGAACCATCGGACTGCTGCCAGGCGGACCGACTCGAATGACCGGGCCGGTCGTTTACCAGGGACCGTTCCGCGTCGAGCTCCGCCAGATCGGAGCGGTCCGAGACCTCGTCTCGGGGATGGCCTCCGCCAGCGCTCAGTTCGAGGTCGCCTGGGAACCCCGGCTTCGCCCGATGCTTCTGGCCCTGAAGGCCGACTCGCTCAAGGTCCTGGACGATCGGGATAAGGAGGTGAAAGCCCAGGTCTCCGACGAATCGACCGATACGATCCTTCGTCCCGACAACCCAGTCGCCGAGATCAACCTGACCCTGGAAGCCCCGGAACGCGCGGCCAAGGCGCTCAAAACGCTCAAGGTGAAGGCCGAGCTGACCGTCCCGGCCGGGCTCCGAACCTTCCGATTCGCCAACCTCGACGTCAAGAAGCCCGAGACCATCAAACAGGGGGACGTCTCGGTGATCCTGGAGAGCACCGAGGTCGACGAGCAGGTCTGGAAGGTCAACGTGGAACTCGTCTATCCAGGCCAGGGACCGGCCTTCGAGAGCTACCGACAGGGCCTCTTCAATAACCGCCTCTGGCTTCAAAAAGCCGACGGCTCGCGTTTCGAGCACAACGGCGGCTTCTCGAACACGTCGGCCAACGAGGGCAGACTCGGCTTCGAGTACATCTTCGTGGACGCGCCCGGCAAGCCGGGAGACTACGGCCTGGTCTATGAAACGCCGAGCGAGGTCAAGCCGATCCCGCTCGAATTTGAATTCAAAGACGTGCCACTGCCTTGACCGCCCCCTTTGGGAATTCCGATCGACGCGCGACGTGTCGCTAACACCGACCGTCGAGACCCCACGAACCGATCAGGAGAAACCCACATGATTCGCCAATCCACCCATCGCATGGCCCTGATTCTGGCCGTGATCTCCGTGGCGGAGGTCCGCGCGCGGGCTCAGCCCCCACGACCCGAGACTTCCGAACCGCTCTTCGAGGGGCTCGGGTCGCGTACCCGGAAGGTCACGACCTCCTCGCCCGACGCCCAGCGCTATTTCGATCAGGGATTGAAGTTCCTTTACGCGTTCAACCACGACGAGGCGATTCGATCGTTCCGCCAGGCGACGACACTCGACCCGTCGTGCGCGATGGCCTGGTGGGGAATCGCCATGGCCCACGGCCCCCACATCAACAACCCGGTCGTGCCCGAAGCCCGCGCCAGAGCCGCCTGGGAGGCCGCGCGGCAGGCCAGGGCCCACGCCGATTCGGGCACACCCGTGGAGCGCGCCCTGATCGAGGCGGTCGCGACGCGGTACGCCGATCCGCCTCCCGAGGATCGAACTTCCCTGGACCGCGCGTTCGCCGAGGCGATGAAGGGCGTCTGGCAAGCTCATCCCGAGGATGGGGACGTCGGCGCGTTCTACGCCGAGTCCTTGATGGACCTTCGCCCCTGGGACCTCTGGACCGCCGAGGGAACGCCCCAACCTGGGACCGAGGTGATCGTCACCACGCTGGAGAACGTGCTCGGGAAAGATCCCGAGCATCCCCTGGCGATCCACCTGTACATCCACGCCGTGGAAGCTTCGCCGGACCCCGGACGCGCCGTCGAGGCCGCGGACCGGCTCCGAGACCTCACGCCGGGCCTGCCACATCTTGTGCATATGCCCTCGCATCTGGACGTGCGGCTGGGCCGCTGGAGGGCTGCGGAGGTCGCCAACGAGAAGGCCACCGAGGCCGACCGCCGCTACCGCGCCGTTCGTCCCGACCAGGGGTTTTATCGGCTCTACATGCTGCACAACCACCACATGCTGGCCTTCGCCGCCCTGATGCGCGGAGAAAGCGCCCGGGCGATCCAGGCCATCGACGCGATGATCGCTGGCGTGCCCGCGGACTGGGCCAGGGTGAACTCGGCGATCGCCGACGGCGTCTCGGCGATGCCCCTGGAAGTGCGGATGCGGTTCGGCCGCTGGGACGAGATCCTCAAGGCACCCGAGCCCCCCGAGTACTTTCCGATCGCCAGGGCTCTGAGACTGGCCGCCCGCGGGGCCTCGCTGGCGGCGCTTGGTCGAGTCGACGAGGCACGCGCGGAGGAAAAGAAGTTCGAGGCCGCCCGTGAACTCGTGCCCGAGACGGCCCTGGTGGGAAACAGTCCCGCCAGCACCGTGCTGGACGTCGCGGGGAACCTCATGGCGGGTGAGATCCTCTACCGGGCGGGAGACGAGGAGGGGGCGTTCGACAAGCTCCGCGAGGCGGTCAAGGCCGAGGACGCCTTGCACTACGACGAGCCGCCCGACTGGATCCTCCCCGTCCGCCACGCCTTGGGGGCCGCACTGATGCAGTCGGGCCGATACGCCGAGGCGGAACCGATCTACCGGGCCGACCTCAAGAAGCACCCCGAGAACGGCTGGGCCCTGTTCGGACTGTGCCGTTCGCTTGAACTTCAGGGAAAAGACGATCAGGCCGCCGCGGTCCGCGCCCGATTTGAAAGGGCCTGGGCCGACGCTGACGTCAAGTTATCATCCTCTTGTTTCTGTCAGCCAGGAGTCTGAAGAGGATGATCAGTGATCCCCGACACGTCGGGTGATACACTTCATGGTCGCTCACTCGACCGTCGACCCCACGGGAGTTCCCCCCCATGCCCTCTCTGACACTGACGACGGTTTGGCCGCGCTGGAGGCGAGTTCTGGCGCTGGCCCTGGTTCTCCAGGTTTGCTCGGGCGACGTCCTGGCGGCGGGCAAGCCCGTGACGCCCGAGGAAGTCGAGGGTTTCGTCGACGCGATCTCCGAGGCGATCCAGAAGGGTGAGGTTGGGGCCTATCGCAGGCTCTTCGACCTTCAGGTCTTCTTCGATCGCGTCATCCAGGGCGTCGATTCCACTCCAAGGCATCAGGAGCAGTTTCGAGTCGGCGCGGCGCGAGGGATCGAGCAGAACGGTCTGATCCTGGCGTCGCTCATCGACGTCGTGGCCAAGGGGGGACGCTTCGAGTTCTTGCGTTCGAGATCCAGGGACAAGAATGCGACCGCCTTGTTCCGATTCCGAACGGAGGACGAGAGAATCGGCTACTTCGAAATCCACCTGGATCGATCGCGCGACGGCAGGGTCCGCGCGATCGACTACGACTCCTATTTCAGCGGTGAGCTCGGCTCCGAGACCTTCCGCCGCATGTACGTCTCACTCGTCGCGTACGAGGACCGGGGGGTGATCTCACGGTTTCTTGGCAAGGACCGCGAGTTCGTCGATAACCTCTCCAGAGTGAAGCAAATGACCGATCTTGTGCGCGCGGGCCGTTTCGCGGAAGCCGAGGCGGTGAGACTGGCGCTGCCAGAGTCGGTGCGGAAGCGCAAGGAGAACTTGCTCATGGCGGTCATGATCGGGCAGGATCTCGACGAGGCGACGTATCTTCGCGCGATCGACGAACTTCAGGCGTCGCTCCCGAACGATCGTTGCATCCACTTGCACTTGATCGACAAGTACACTCTCACGAAAGAGTACGATAAGGCGCTGGCGGAGGTGGACCGACTGGATCGCTCCGTCGGGGGAGACCCGTTCCTGGATTTCCAGCGAACTTATCTGAACCTCGAGGCCAGACGGTTCGACCGCGCCAGGGCGCTCGCGACCAAGCTGGCGAAAGCGATGCCGGACGACTACTCCTGCCGAATGGCGATCGTGGACGTGGACCTCAAACGTGAAGACTATCCCGCGGTCCTGAGGACCCTCAAGACCGTGGACGAGGAGTTTGAGATGGGACTCGGGGAGTTGCCCGAGGACGAGACTTACGGTGGGTTCGTCAAGTCGCCCCAGTACCAGGAGTGGCTGGCCCACGTGAAGGCGAGAGACGCGCGGAACGCGACCGCTCCCGCTCCACCCTCGAACTCCTGACGATCTGGCTCAGACAGCCGAATCCTTGAAACGAGTTCGGTCCAGGTCATACTTCTGAAGCTTCTGGGTGACGCTTCGACGTGAGAGCCCGCTGTGCTTGGCGCAGCGGGCGACGTTCCCCTTGTACTTCGCCAGGAGTTGCGAGAAGTAATCGCGCTCGACCTGGCCGACGAGTTCCCCGGTCAGTCCAGGGAGGGGGCGTTCAATGTCGATCGGGGGATTCGTGACCGCCCCGCGACGATCGCGTGGCGCGACGGTCGCGGGCAACGAATCGCGGTGGATCACGGTGCCGTCGGCTAGCGCAACGGCCGATTTGATCGCGTTCTCCAACTCCCGGACGTGCCCTGGCCACGAATGATCCAGAAGCGCCTGCATCGCGCCGGGGTCGATTTCGGTGACCGCCGGCGTGCTGAGCGTCTTGAACTTCTCGACGAAATGCATCGCCAGCAAAGGGATATCCTCGGGTCGTTCCCTTAATGGGGGAAGGTCGATCCGGATCACGCTCAACCGGTAGAACAGGTCGGCGCGGAACCGTCCGGCCTTCACCTCGGCCTCCAGTCGCTTGTTGCTCGCGGCGACGATCCGGACGTCGACCTTGATCGTCTCGGTCCCACCCACACGTTCGAATGTGCCGGACTGGAGGACGCGTAGAAGCTTGCCTTGCATGACGGGTGAGACGTCCCCCACCTCGTCGAGAAACAGCGTGCCGCCGTGCGCCATCTCGAATCGGCCGATCTTGCGGCGGTCGGCTCCGGTGAACGCGCCGCGCTCATGGCCGAACAGCTCACTCTCCAGCAGGGAATCGTGCAGCACCGCGCAATTCAGAGCGACGAACGGGCCCGCGCGGCGAGTGTCCGCGGCGTGGATCGCCTGGGCGATCAGTTCCTTGCCCGTGCCGGTCTCGCCGTGAACCAGGACCGTGGAACCGATGGGGCCGACCTGCGCGATCAGGTCGAAGAGCTTCCACATCTTGGGACTCTTCGACACGATGTTGTGAAACGTGTAGTTCCGACTCATCTGCATCCGAAGCTGCTCGAGTTCATCGATCAAGCGCCGGCGTTGGAGCACGCGCTGGACGACGAACTTGAGCTGGTCGGCCGCGAATGGCTTCGTCACGAAATCGTCGGCCCCGGCCTTCATCGCGTCCAGGGCGACCTGCATGTCGCCAAAACCAGTCAACATGACGACGCCCAGCGGAAGGCGCTCGCGACGAACCGTCGACAGCAACTCGACGCCGTTCATGCCAGGCATTCGAAGGTCGGTGACGGCCAGGTGGAACACCTGGGCTCGAAGCGCGTCGAGGGCGTGAAGGCCGTCGTCGGCGGTCACGACCTCATATCCCTCCTGTTCGAGAATCACCCGAAGGTGCTCTCGAATCATCTGGTGGTCGTCCGCCACGAGAATCCGGGGTTTCATCGTGGAGTGTCCTTGACGAAAACGGGTCCGATCCCTGGACATGGGCCAGGGGACGTGGATCGCTCTGGGGTTCCGCCCCCGGCGATCGATCCGTCACCAAGGTCCACGAGCGAGCGTGACGGGGCTCCGCGACCACGCGGGACGTCGTCCCGTCGGCCAGACTATACCGGCCCGATCACCCGCTCGCCAAGTCTCAACGTTTCGGGGCGATCGGTTTCTCCTTGGTCGTCGATTCCCTGGCTTTTTCCGGCGTCCCTGGTTCTCCCGCGCCCCTGCGGATCACCCGTGGCGCCAGGATCTCTGGCGAGACGAACGGCAACGTCCGTTTGCGGCGACCCCCTTGTAGCGTCACCTTCACCGGCTCCGGAGACTTGCTCAACGTCACCCGGTGCGTCTCCTTGTGTTCCTCGGCGGTGCCCTCGTGGGTGATCACTTCCAGGATGGCCTCCAGGGCGGGCTTCTCCGGGTTGTTGTAAATCGTCTCAATCCGAACGGTATAGGTGCCGTCAAATCCTTGCGGACAGACGTAAACCTCCTCGGGGTGGGTTCCATAGCCGTTCTTGACGATCGAACCCCCGAAAACGGTCCGAGGTGTCCGGTAAGAGGCGGTGGCCCCGAGCGGTTCCTCGACCACCAGGTCAAGGTCGGCGTCTCCGACCCAGGTGAGCCTGAGGAACAGATCGCGCGCCTCGGCGGCGGGAAGCCTGGCCATCAAGGCCTCGGCCTCGTCCGCCCGGCCCTCCTCACGAAGGGTCTTGGCCAGAGTCGTCGCTTGCTTTCGGGCGTCGCGACGGATCGCCTCATCGATGCCCGGCCACCCCAGCGCCAGCAGTTTCTCGATCGACTCACCCATCCTCGCGGCGTCGCGGGTCTTCTGGGCGACGTTGATCGACATCAGAAGTGGCTCGCCACGGTGCGGAATCAACTCGATCGCCC
>JBFWRA010000237.1:0-6451 GCA_050249155.1 Isosphaeraceae bacterium
CGGGTCACCTCGCCAAACCGGCCGAGGTCGTCGGGGGCGTCCTCGACGAACCGCAGTTTCACGAGCTTCTCCGAGCCGAACCGCTGAACGATCCCCGCCAGCGGTCCGTCGTAAACCAGGGTCCCGTGCGTGATGACCAGGACCCGGGCGCAGAGCGCCTCGACGTCCCGCATGTAGTGGGAGGTCAGCAGCATGGTCACCCCTCGCTTCGCGTGGTAGTCGCGCAAGCATTTCTGGATGGCGACTTGCGCGACGACGTCCAGCCCGATGGTGGGCTCGTCGAGCAGCAGGAGGCTGGGCTGGTGCAGCAGCGCGGCGATCAGCTCCATTTTCATCCGTTCGCCGAGGGAAAGCTCGCGGACGGCCTGGCGGGTGAGCTTCTGAACCCCGAGAATCTCGGTCAGTTCGCCGAGGGTCTGATTGAACTCGTTCAGGGGGATCGAGTAAATCTCGCGATGGAGCTGGAAGCTATCCGCCGCGGGAAGGTCCCACCAGAGCTGGTTCTTTTGCCCCATCACCAGCGCGAACTTGCGACGGAACGGGTCCTCGCGCTTCCAGGGAACGTGGCCGAGGACCTCCGCCGAGCCCTCGGTCGGGTAGATCAGCCCCGAGAGCATCTTCAGCGTGGTCGTCTTCCCCGCGCCGTTGGGTCCGAGAAAGGCGACCATCTCACCAGGCTCGATCGTGAAGTGGATGCCGTCGACCGCCCGGACCTCCTTGTACTCGCGTCGATAGAGTCCGCGGAGAGCGCCGAGCACTCCCTCCTTCTTCTGGAAGACGCGGTAGGTTTTGGTCAGGCCCTCGGCCTGGATGATGGGCATGAGGTGTTCGCTCTGGGCCGTGCCGCGAGTTTCGACGCCGCGTCTTATTGTAGGGAAACCGGCGGGAACGACCAGACCGGTCAACGCGCCGACGGGCCTTGGCCTCGTCGTTTCAATACGAGTTGACGATGGGTCGTCGCCCGCTCACCATGCTCGTGGCCATGGTGTGCGCGTGGTAGTGGAAGGCGACCTTGATGAGGTAGTAGAGCCAGATCCCGGGGTCCCAGCGCTTGCGGAGCAGCCCGACGAATCGCCTGTGGTATTCGCGCCGGAGGTTCGCCTCGGGCACGCCGGTCATCAGTCGGTAATACAGGCCGAGCGACTGGAGCGTCCAGAGCCCCTGCCACTTGAGAAAGTTGAAGGGGTGTCGCTTCCAGTACCGGGAGCGGCCCCGGCCCATGTCGAGCTTCCCCTTGATGACCAGGTCGTCCAGCCTGGCGAAGTAGGCTTCCGGGGTGTAGAGGTCGTTCATGACCCTGAGCCAGCCGTCGCGCAGTTCCTCGCGGCTGAGTTTCAAGGGGATGACGTTGGTGCCGAACTCTGGCTCGTCGGCGGGGTCGAGCCTCCCTTCGCGGGCGAGCCGGTCGTACAGCGGAGTCTTGGGAATCGCCGAGAGCATCCCCGTCATCGCGTTGGCGATCCTGGCGTCGGTCAGGAATTCGGTCTGGGCGTCGAAAATCGTCTCGTCGTCGTTGTCGAAACCGATGATCATCCCGCACCAGACGTCCATCCCGGCGTCCTGAACGCGATGGACCTTTTCGAGGATCGTGCCACCGGCCCGGACGTTCTGATACTTCTTGGTCTCGCGGAGCGAGGCTTCGTTGGGGCTCTCGATGCCGACGAACACGGCGATGATGTTCGCGTCGGACATGATCTCCATGAGCTCGGCGTCGTCGGCGAGGTCGAGGGACGCCTCGGTGAACAGCGAGAGGGGATAACCGTGCTTCCGCTGCCAGTCGACGACGTTTCTGAGGATCGGTTTGATCGCCTTTTTATTCCCGATCAGGTTGTCGTCGACCACGAACGCGATCTTGACGCCTTCTCGACGCAGGGCCTCGAGTTCCGCGATGACCTGTTCACCGGTCTTGATCCGTGGCTTTCGGCCGAACGTCACGATGATGTCGCAAAACTCGCACTGGAACGGGCATCCCCGAGAGAACTGCAAGCTACCGAAGGCGTAGTGTTGGGTCTTGAGGAGGTCGAATCGCGGAGTGGGCACCTTGGACATGTCGGACTTCTCGGCCTGCTCGTAGCGGGCTTTGTGTTTTCCCTCGGCCCATTCCTCCAGGAACCGCGGCCAGGTTTCCTCGGCCTCGCCGATGAAGATGACGTCGGTCAGCCCGTCGAAGTAGTCTTCCGAGACGGTCACCAAAGGTCCGCCCACGACGGTGAAGGCACCCCGTCGCTTCAGCTCGGTCAGGATCTCCCTCATCCGGAACCGTTGCACGCTCATTCCGGTCAGCCCGACGATATCGGCCTTCGCCACGCGATCGAGGTTGATCGGTTCGACGTTCTCGTCGAGCAGGGTGACGGTGTGTCCCTCGGGGGTGAGCGCGGCCAGCAACGGCAAACTCGCGACCGGAAGGTTCGCCCGCTTTCCCAGAAATGGCAGGGCGTTTTCCATCCCCCAGTAGGACATCTCGAACCGGGGATTGATGATCACGATATCGGCCATGTCGGGGCGTACTCCTCTCCGTGGATTCGTTGAATCGCCGAGGCGAGTGGCGGCGGAGGCTTCGGAACATGATAGCCTTGGCGCTTTGATTGCCCAAGCGGACATTCCGAATTATCGTCGAGCGAGGAGGTTGGAGATTTCCGAGCGCGGCTCGTCCCTCCCGGCGCGACGGCGGTTATCCCGAATGATTCTTGAGACCTTGCGAACCAGAGACGAAGGGGGTTCACTTCGATGCGATTCGATCGTCAAGTTCTGATCCTGGCGACGCTTCTCCCACTCGCCGCTCGCGCGGCCGACCCCGCTCCGACGATGAGCACCGCGGTCGGAGTCGGCCGGCAAGGAGACGCCGGGGACGGCGGCCCCGCGAAGGACGCCTTGTTAAACCAGCCGTTCGACGTCGCCTTCGACGCGTCTGGAAATCTCTATGTTTCCGACACGTTCAACCACAAGGTGCGCCGGGTCGACGCGAAAACGGGGATCGTCACGACGGTCGCCGGCAATGGCCAGAAAGGCTTTTCCGGCGACGGCGGTCCGGCCACCGAAGCCCGGTTGGACGAGCCCTACGGCGTGGTGCTCGACGGCTCCGGCAACCTCTTTTTCGCCGACCGACTGAACCGGAGGGTGCGCCGGGTCGACGTGAAAACGGGGATCGTCACCACGGTCGCCGGCGACGGTTCCACGAAGTACTCTGGCGACGGGGGTCCGGGACGTTCCGCCGGTCTGGTCGAACCCAACGGCGTGGCGCTGGATCCCCAGGGGCGTCGGCTGTTCATCGCGGACGTGGCCGATCATCGGATTCGGGTCGTCGACCTCGACTCGGGAGTGATCACGACCTTCGCGGGGACGGGCGAGGGGAGTCGGGTGGGGGACGGCGGACCCGCCCGCGCCGCGTCGATCTTCGGCGCCAGGGCCGTCGAGGTCGGCCCGGACGGCACCGTGTACATCCTGGAGCGGCAGGGGAATTCGCTCCGGGCGGTCGACCCGAAGTCGGGAACGATCACCACGCTCGCGGGGACCGGAGCCAAGGGTTACACCGGGGACGGGGGCCCCGCGCGATTGGCCACCTTCAACGGGCCGAAGGAACTGGCCATCGACTCCCAGGGGAATCTCCTGATCGTGGACACCGAGAACCAGGCGATCCGGGAAATCGACGCCAGGTCCGGAGTCGTCACCACCCTGGCCGGGTCCGGCAAGCGTGGCGGCGCGGGGGACGGCGGCCCCGCGATCAAGGCCGAACTGGGAAGGCCGCACGGCGTGGCCGTGGGCCCCGACGGCGCGACCTATATTGGTGACACCGAGAACCACCGCGTCCGCAAGGTCTCCCCTCGCTGACGCGCGGACCTCGACGGGGAGATTCGAACGGAGATCGAACTTCCCTAACACGTTTTCAAATAAGATGTTCCGTGATTTCTTCCCGATGGGCCCCTCGCCCTGGCCGGTATAATGGGCCAGTGCGAGTAAACCCTGATGGACACGTTCTTGACACCCTGATGACGTCGGCTCACCAACCCCGAGCGGAACGACAGGGCCAGGAGGCCGTACCGAGGTTCGAACCGCATCCCTGGCTGCGGAACGGCCATGTCCAGACCGTCGCCGGTCGCTATTTTCCTGGCCAACGGTTCCGTTTCCCGTTCCAAGAATGGGAATTACCGGTCGGGGACGGTGACCGGCTCGTCGTTCTGGACTCGACTCCGATCGGTTGGGGTCCGGGAGCGCCTGTCGCGGTGCTGATTCACGGTCTCGCGGGGTCGGCGGACGCGCCCTACGTCGCGAGGCTCGCGGGCTTGCTCTTCGTGAGCGGCACGCGGGTCGTTCGCATGAATCTTCGCGGCGCGGGCTCCGGGTTCGACAAGGCCCGGGGCACCTATCACGCGGGAAGGACGGAGGACGTTCGCCGGGTCGCGGCATGGGCGGCCGAGGGCGCGCCTGGCTCCCCGATCGGCCTGGTCGGGTTCTCGCTGGGTGGAAACCTCGCGCTGAAGCTGGCGGCCGAGGCGGGGAACACGCCTCTGCCAGGGTTGGATTGCGTGGTCGCGGCCAACCCGCCGATCGATCTCGCCGCGTCGTGTCGGTACATTCAGCGCCCCGGAAGTCGGGTGTACGACCGCCAATTCGTCAAGCTTCTGGTCGCCGACGTGAAGCGGCGTCACCGGACGTTTCCCGACCTGGGCCCCGTCGCGTTTCCGAAGCTGATGAGCCTCTTTGACTTCGACGAGCGGTACACCGCTCCTCGCAACGGGTTCCAGGGGGCCCGAGATTATTACGCGAGAAGTAGTTCTCGACCGTTGATTCCCGGAATCCGGGTTCCGGGGCTGGTGATTCACTCCGAGGACGATCCTTTCATCCCCGTGGAACCGTTCCTGGAAACGGTTTTTCCGGAGAACCTCAGTCTGGAGTTAACCCCCTCCGGAGGGCATCTCGGTTACCTGAGCAGGGCTTCCTGGAACGGAAGCCGCCGATGGCTCGACCACCGGATCATGACCTGGCTGAAAACGCGCTGGGGGTGCGGCTTCGCCCCGGACCTCGTCGCGTGAACCGAACCGAATCGAAGTGAACCTCTCGCCGATCCGTAACCGTGCGAGCCGACCCGCGGAGGCACACCCCATGTCGGAGACACGAGAGAATAAATATCGAACCGCCCTGTCGGTGCTCCAGAGGGGACGCGACCGAATGGTCGAGGAACTGGCCGACGAGGTTCTCGACCAGGGTGAGGATCTGATCGAAGGAGGGTATCGGTTCCACGAGTTCCTGGAGACCCAGGGAACCCGGCTGCACTTTCTGATGCTCCTCATGTGCCAGCTGGAACAATCCGCCGACGCGCTCGACGAGGTTCTGACGGCACCTCCTCCCCCGCCTCGACCCTCCACGAAACCCAAGCGAACCCGTTCCCGTTCCAAGAAGGTCCGGCAGGAACTTCCCAGCGAGGAAGCCCCCGAGGATTTCTAGGACGAGAATCCCAACCGGCCGCGCCCGGCGCTGCCGGTTGATCGATGGCGGACCCTGGGGATCAGTGACCAGACCGGGGTTGCTCGCCCCGGATAAAGGCGCTGAGCTCCTCGGGATCGCTGAGGTTGATCTCGAAGGGGAGCCACTCACCGGTCGACTCGTCGAGCAGGGCGGCGGTGGTCGTACCCTGGGGGTTGTCGTCCGGGTTGCACCAGATCAGGTGGTCGGATTCGTTGGTGAATCCCTGGCCGTCCCACTGGCCAATCCCGCCGACGACTTCGCGCAAGGCGTTTCGAACGGCGTCCACCGTGTCGATGGCGCTCTGATCGTTTCCGATCGCCTCGGGATAGATGCGGATGGCGTAAATCGCCCGCACGCTTTCGAGGTAATCGGCCAGCCATCGCGAGGCGGCGGGCGGCCCTCCCGCGTCGAGCCGATCGAGGAAGTCGGCCACCTCCTCGGCGCCGAGGGTGTTCGGACCGACGGGGTTGCGTTCGATCGTGGCCCATACGTTCTGGATCACGTTGATTTCCGGGCCGATCGCGAGGTAGTTGCCGAGCATGCCCGGGTGGTCGACCGACCAGACCGCGCCCGCGTGCGCGGCGCGCCGGATCGTCACCAGGGGGATCTCCCGGTCACTGACGGTCAATAGGCGAAGGTAGTCACCCATCGGCCGACTCCGTCACGAGAGTACCGACACGCGGAACCGACCCCCGGACGGCGTCGTGTCGGAGGGTTCGCGCGACCAAAGAGGACGCCGCGCGCAGATCGGCCCCGGCGTCCGAGCGAAAGCCCGTGAGGAAATAGACTAACATCGCCCCGTCGATCACGCAAGGGACGACGAAGACCATCGGGCTACCTCCCCCCAATCGGCCGACGACCTGGCCAGCCAGCAAACTTCCAAAGAGCGAACCCAGCCCGGAGGTCACGACCATGTAGAGGGCCTGGGCGCTAGCCCTTCGGTCGCGAGGAGCACGTTGATCCATGTACATTTGTCCGGCAACCGTGA
>JBFWRA010000238.1:0-6443 GCA_050249155.1 Isosphaeraceae bacterium
GGCCAAACGCGAAACCGGTCACTTCCTCCGGGTCGTATCCAACCGCGCGAAAGACGTTGGGGTCGACCATTCCGGCTCCTCCCATTTCAACCCAACGGTCGCCGCCGTGCCAGAGCATGTCGACCTCGACGCTCGGTTCGGTGAACGGAAAGAAGGAGGGACGGAAGCGGATCTTCACGTCGCGGCCCAGGTAGCTCTCGGCGAAGAGGCGGAGGACCGACTTGAGGTCGGCCATCGTGACCCCCTTGTCGACCATCAGACCTTCGATTTGATGGAACATGAAGGAATGGGTCGCATCGACGGTGTCGGGGCGATAGACCCTGCCGATGGCGATCACCCGGACTGGCGGCGGCTGGCTCTCCATCACCCGGATCTGCACCGTGCTCGTCTGACTGCGGAGCATGGTGCCTTCGGACAGATAGAAGTTATCGAGTGGATCGCGGGCGGGGTGCGCGGGGGGGATGTTCAGCGCGTCGAAGTTGTGGTGAACGTCCTCGACCTCCGGCCCCCGGGCCACGGCGAACCCGAAGCGGCCGAAGATATCGATCAGTTCGTCGGCGGTCTGAGTCAGGGGGTGGCGGTGGCCCAGTCGAAGCCGGGTTCCAGGCAAGGTCACGTCGATGGCGTCGGCGGAGAGGGAGGGGCGATCGGCCCTGGTCCTGGCCGCTTCCCAGGCTTCCTCAATCGACTGCTTGACGGCGTGGAATCGCTGGCCGTACGCCTTCTTGTCGGTCGGCGGAATGGCCTTGAGCCGCTCCTGCGCGGCCCTGATCCTGCCTTGTTTGGCTCCAAGGAACGCGACCCGTGCCGCCTCGACGGCGTCGGGCTGACTCGCCGCTCGGAACGCGGCGAGCCCTTCGGCTTCCAGGGTGTCAAGGTCGGCCAGTGCGGTCGAGAGCAGGTTGGTGTCGCTCATGAAGGGGCGATGGCGGATCGTGGGGCGTGGTGGGGAGCCTTTTCGCGAGCGAACCCCAGGGCGGCGAAACCCCCAAGGGAGGCCGTCGCGATCACGGGAAGTCCGATCGCCAGTTCAACCAGGGCGAACGGCAGCCAGGGGAGATTCGGCGACGACAGGGCTCGCTGGAAACTTCGAGGCGTCGCGTGGACAACTCCGTTGACGTAGAGAAGAAACGACTCGTTCGCGGTCGCCGGGTCCACGAACGGGAAGGCGAACAGTCCCCCGACCAAAAGCGCCCGTGAGACGAGGAATCCGATCCCGAATCGTCGAACGCGACCTCGGCCGAGGATCGCCCCCAACAAACTCGCGGATACAGCCAGGCCCATGAGACCCAGGCCGCTGAGTCCCTCGCCTGTGCTCAGGAAGAGCCTCAGGAGGGCCAGGTCCGCCGCGACGACCGCCACCACGACCATCCCTCGGGCGATCGTCAGGGTGGGTCGTCGCATTCTCACTCCTGGTGACCCGCTCCCCTGATGGGTCTGGGCCGCGATGACGATCCTCTTAGGCCGACTTGACCGCGGTCCTGGCGCGGACGCTCGCGTCGTGCTTGTCCAGTTCGGCGCGGACCAACTTGACGATCGCGTCGAACGTTTCGGGCTCGAAGATCGCCAGGTCCGACAGGCTCTTACGGTCGAGCGAGATCTTGGCGAGCTTCAGGCCGTGGATCAGCCTGCTGTAGCGGAGGCCGCGCATCTCGGCGGCCGCGCTGAGGCGGGTGATCCAGAGGCGGCGGAAGTCGCGCTTCTTGGCCCTGCGGTCGCGGAACGCGAACATGCCGGCGCGGAGCAGGGTTTCCTTGGCCGTGCGAAGGAGTCGGCGACGGCCTCCGACGAACCCTTCGACCTTCTTGAACAGACGCTTCTTCGCCTTGTTGCGGGCCGCGCCTTTTCTTGCACGCATCGTGGTGTCTCGTGTCGGGTGCGGGAATCGCACCGGCTCGACGGTTGAGGGACGGAGGAACAGACCGAGATGCGCGGAGCACCTCGCAGTGTCGGGGACGATCCGAACGCGGGGGGCCTTGTCTTGTCCTAGCCCTCGGTGGAGGCCGAGCCTTCCGAGGCTTCCGCGAGGACGGCCTGTCGCGCGGCCGCGATCGCGTCGGGCTGCGAGCCGACGTTCTTTTGAAGCGCCCGACGAAGGCGATGAGCCTCGGCCGAGACCTTGAGCACCGACCGCTTGCGGAGGCGGCGGACCTGTTTGCCGCTCTTGTGGCTCATCAGGTGCGACGAGCCGCAGCGCTTGTGGCTGACCTTGCCCGTGGCCGACACCTTGAACCGCTTCTTGGTCCCTTTGTGAGTCTTCAACTTCGGCATGGTTCGATCCGCGTCATTCGGTTTGACGATCCGCGCCGACCATCCCGGGACGTCCGACGTCGGGACGCGGGTGAGCCGCGAAAGGGCGGGTTCGGGCGAGTCGAAGATTCTATCACAGTGGTGAGCCCGACTCCAACGTCAAATCCGGGGAATTCAAGCCAAAAACGCCCCCGTTCCGCGGCGGCCGGCCGGGCGGGGGCGAAGGAAGTCGCGATTCGGAGCGAAGGACCGAACGTCGCCGAGGCTGGCTCAAACGCGCGGAGCGACGATCGCCGTCATGCGTTTCCCTTCCATCGACGGGTTCTTCTCGACCTTGGCCACGTCGTCGAGCATCTGGAGCACTTCGTTCATGACCCTGCGGCCTTCGTCGATGTGAGCCAGTTCACGACCGCGGAAAAGCACGTTCACCAGCACCTTGTCCTTGTGTTCCAGGAACTCCCTCGCCCGCTTGACCTTGACTTCGATGTCGTGGTCGCCGGTCTTCGGGCGCACCCGGATTTCCTTGACTTGCACCTGGTGCTGCTTCTGCTTCGACGCCTTCTTCTTTTGCGAGTACTTGAACTTGCCGAAGTCCATGATCTTGCAGACTGGCGGGCGCTCGTTCGGGGCGACCT
This sequence comes from Isosphaeraceae bacterium, assembly GCA_050249155.1. Taxonomy (GTDB): domain Bacteria; phylum Planctomycetota; class Planctomycetia; order Isosphaerales; family Isosphaeraceae; genus JBFWRA01. The sequence goes on from JBFWRA010000238.1 coordinate 2,886, forward strand.
CCACCAGGTCCATGCCCGCCTCGCGGGCCGTTTCCAGGGCCTTTCCCGTCGGCATGACGCCGAGCATGACCCCTTCGGCGTTGATCACTCGCACGGGCGAGATTCGAATCTGCTCGTTGACGCGCTGAGTCCGGTCGATAGCGTCCTCCCCGGGGACGTGAGCGGGGTTCTTGGCTCGCGACGAGACGCCGTGACGGACGACCCAACCCAGGTGGATCGGGACGGTCGGTCGGCGGAAACGATCAAGGAACCCACCACGGCGGTGGGCCCCTCGTTTCGTCGCGAGGCAATCCTACCCTTTAACGTTCGCCCTGGCGACTGTCAAGTCAAGCTTCACAACGTCTTTATCGTTTTCATCGTCGTCCTGTCGCCTTTTCGTCGATCGTCGCGAACGCTCCTCTTGTGGTCTGGTGGTTCGTGCGTTCCAATCGCGGTCGGCAAGGTGGGTCCGCGATCCCGAGGAGGTGTCTCCTGTCGCCAATCATGGGAGTGGTCGAAACGGGCGTCTACGTCGACGACCTCGAATCGGCGGGCCGATTTTATCGCGATGCGCTCGGACTCGAGGAACTCGGCCGGGAAACCGACCGGCACGTGTTCTTTCGGGTCGGAACCGAGCAGGTGCTCTTGCTCTTTCGGGCCGAGACCACGCTACGGGGCGAGCACCTTCCCGCGCACGGGGCGAAGGGTCCTGGTCACTTCGCGTTGGGAATCGCCGCCGACGACTTCGAAGCCTGGCGGGAACGCCTCCAGCGCATCGGCGTTCCGATCGAGCACGAGGTCCAATGGCCTGGGGGAGGGCGGTCCCTCTATTTTCGAGACCCCTCGGGAAATTCGGTCGAACTGGTCACGCCAGGGGTCTGGGGACTTCCCTCCGGCTGGTGATCGTTGGATGATCCGGTCGTTCCCGCCTCGTCGAGGCGAAGCGGTCAGTCGGAACTTGATGGCCCGTTTTCCAGGTCGGACGTTCCCAGGACCCCTCGATCCGTTTCGTCGGACCGCTCGAAAACCATCGCGATCAAATTGATTCGTTTCTGGGTGACGGAGGTTTCCTCGTGCGAGTCTTGATGACAGGCGGCTACGGCTGCATCGGTTCCTGGGTGGCCAAGCAACTGGTGGAATCGGGGGAGGAGGTCTGGATCCTCGACCTCAAGCGGGACACCCACCGCCTCGACCTGCTGCTCGACGCCGAGCGCGCGGATCGGGTTCGTTTCGTCGAGGGGGACGTCTCCGACCCTCTCGCGGTGCGCGCGGCGGTGGAGGAACTCGGCGCGACGCACCTCCTCCACCTCGCCGGATTGCAGACGCCGACGTGCCGGGCCAACCCCATCCTCGGGGCGAAGGTCAACGTCATCGGCACCCTGGCGGTTTTCGAGGCGGCCGTCGCGCTGAAGGGACAGGTCCAGCGCGTCGTGTACGCGAGTTCGGCCGCCGTCCACGGCCCGGTCGAGCCCGGACACGAGGGGCCGCTCGCGGACGAGGTTCGGCTGTCCCCCCTGACTCACTACGGGGCCTACAAGGTCTGCAACGAGCTGAACGCCCGCGTCTACTGGTTGGAGCAGGGGATCTCCAGCGTCGGCCTGAGACCCTGGACCGTCTATGGCGTGGGCAGGGACTTCGGGATGACCAGCGAGCCGACCAAGGCGATCAAGGCGGTGGCGGCGGGTCGCCGTTACGCGATCAGCTACGGCGGCCAGCAGGATTTGCAGTACGTCGGGGACGTGGCCGCCACGTTCCTGCGGGCGCTCTCCGCGCCGTTCGAAGGGGCCGAGGCATACAACGTTCGAGGGACGGTGGTCCCGATCGAGGAGTTCGTGGCGGGGCTCCGCGCCGTCGCCCCTGAGGCCGCCTCCCTGGTCACCCACGGCGATCGGCAACTCCCGATCGCCCCGGACCTCGACGATTCCCGGCTCCAGGCGCGGCTTGGCCCGCTGCCCGTCACCCCCTTGAACGAGGGAATCGCGGAGACCTACCGACGGTTCGTGAGTCTCCGCGAACAGGGCAGGCTGGACCTCTCCGACCTCGCCCCCTGACGATCACTCCGAATCACTTCGGGGTGGCTTCCCCCTTGGGAGTCGCGGCGCCCGGGGGGGTGGCCGCGGGGGGGAAGAGGTCGGCGGGCATTGGTTTGATCTCGGTCTTCGCGGCCTTGCGCTCGGCCTGAAGGATTTGCTTCTGAAGGTCGGCGGCGTACATCTGCTTGATGAACGGCTTGTTCTGCTCGAAGTCGATCGGGCTTCCCTCCTTCCGGTCGGTCACCTGGATCAGGTGGAAGCCGTAGGGGGTCTCGACGACGTCGGAGATCGACCCTTTCTTCAGGCCGAAGGCCGCCTCGGCGAACTCCTCGATGAAGCCGCTGTTCAGGCTGAAGTAGCCGACGTCGCCGCCGGCCCCCTCGGCGTTGCCCGGATCTTCGGAATGCTTGTTCGCGGCCTCGGCGAAGGTCACCTTGTTGGTCTCGATCTCTTTCTTGATGGCTTCGAGCTTCTCCCGCGCCTTTTGCTTGTCGGCGGCGCTCGCGTTGGGCTCGACCCGGACGAGGATGTGGCTGGCCTTGACCTGTGTCCCGCTGAACAGGTCCTTGTGGCTCTCGGCGAAGCGTTTCAGCTCGGCGTCGGTCGCCCTGGCGTTGACGTACTCGACCCAACGAATTCGTTCGGCCAATTCCTTGCGGACCTCGTCGCGGGACTTCCCACTGCGGACCAGTTCGGTGGCCAGGTCGGTGCCGTCCTGCTTGAGCTGCTTCTCCAGAGCGGCGAATTGTTCGTCGAGCTTCTCGGCGGTGACGGCGATCTTTTGCCGTTCGAGGAAGGCGTTGATCAGGTGCATGTTGATCAGCGTTTCGATTCCGTCCTGGTAGATTTGCTCCTCGTTGCCCGCGGGGACCGTGTAACGGCTCATCAGGTCGACGAGTTGGGCTCGGGTGATCGGGGTGCCGTTGACCGTGGCGAGGGTCTCGTTCGGGTTGGCCGCCTTGGTGGCGGGTGTGGCGGGCTTGGCGGCGGGGGCTTGGGCCCTGGCCGACGGGGCGACGAGAATCGCCGTCGTTACCGTGAAGCACCAGAGGCCGGGGCGGGCGAACACGCGCATCGGTCAATTCTCCCGGGCAGGTCGCGAGGGGTGTCTTGGGTCGGTCTGGCGACCGGATCGGGGCGATTATAAGGATTCCCCCGATTTTCCGCCGCGCGAATCCCGACGATCACGAACGCCCGTCAAGCACGTTGGCCGGGTCGTCATCCCCCGCGGAGACTTCGCCGAAACGCCGCCACGAGCTCGTCGAATCGTTCCAGGACCGGGGGAAGCCGAGGTGGGGCGGGAGGTTGATACGGGTTGGACCCCTGGGGCCAGTCGTCGATGACGAGCTTGGCGAGGTAGCCCAGCACGGCGTAGGTCGCCAGGGTCGACCAGGGGGAGGGGGACCAGAGCTTGATCGCGGTCCCGAACGCCTTGTTCACGCGGGCCCCTCGCAGGTCCACGCTGCAAAACTCGTCGAGCAGCAGGTGGGAGAAGAACCCGAGCATCACGGCGATCGCCATGAACGCCCGGAGCACCGGGTCGTCG
>JBFWRA010000239.1:0-6439 GCA_050249155.1 Isosphaeraceae bacterium
ACGAGCACTTCGGGCAGATCACCCGGTCGGGCGCGTCGTCGGGGAAGGTCAACACCTGGCCGCAACGGCAGGTCGCCCGAGGCATGAGGTCAAGTTCTCGCGGGGGAGAAGTGCGATGGGAAGTCGTTCGTTCGTTCCGAATCACGAGGCGTCCGCGAACCGCGGCGGACCCGTTGCCGACCCGCGAACGACGGGGCCCCGAGGGCGGAACCGATCGATCGTCCGCGGACGTTCGCGGTCTCAGCGTTTCATGGCGGAGGGTTTCTGAAGGCTCTCCAGGGGGATGACGGCGTTCATGCTGCCGGAGCGGAAGCCTTCCAGGTCCAGGGTCACGTACTTGAAGCCGAGGCCGCGGAAGGCCGCCACCAACTCGGTCCGGACCGCCGGGTCGACCAGGCCGGCGAGTTCCTCGGTCGGGACCTCGACCCGGGCCATGTCCCCCTTGTGGTAGCGGACGCGCAACGTTTTGAGCCCGCGCTGACGGAGCCATCGCTCGGCCTGGTCGATCATCCGAACGCGCTCGGGGGTCACTTCCTCGCCGTAGGCGATCCTGCTGGAGAGGCAGGGGGTGGCGGGCTTGTCCCAGGTGGGCAGGCCCCACGCCCTGGCCAGCGCCCTGACGTCGGCCTTGGTCAGTCCGCACTCTTGCAAGGGGTGGCGCACGTCGTTCTCACCGGCGGCCCGCATGCCGGGGCGGTGGTCGCCGCCGTCGTCGAGGTTGGCTCCCGAGGCGATGACCTCGGCCCCCAACTGATCGATCAGGCCGGAGAGTCGGCCGTAGAGCTCGCTCTTGCAGAAGTAGCAACGGTTCGTGTCGTTCCGCAGGTAGTTCGGGTCGGCGAACTCCTCGGTCCGGATCACCCGGTGGCGAATCCCGATCTGTTGGGCGAGGGCCTCGGCCTCCTCGAGTTCTCCCTGGGCCAGGCTGTCGGAAACGGCCGTGACGGCCACGGTGGCGTCTCCCAGGGCGAGGTGCGCCGCCTTGGCCACGACCGCGCTGTCGACCCCACCCGAGTAGGCGACGGCGACCCTGCCATAGCCCCGAAGGGTCGCCAGCAGTCGTTCGCGCTGGTCGGCCAGCGTGGGGTCGCTCCAGGGGTCCTGGTCGTGGGAGGTCGGGGTGGTGGTCGCCGTCGGGGTCGGGCTCAAGGAACACCTCCAGGTACGCCCGCTGGCGAAGGGAACAGCCCCGCCGCCAGTTGGTGGGGGTTCCGCCCTTCGCCTTCCCCGGCCGAGTGGGGCCGGCGCGTCGTCCCTAGGATTGTAAGGCCCCGAGGCGTCCGGCTCAAGCAGTGTCGCGGCCCTTGACCGATCGGGACTCGGTCGGGCAGCCCGACGCCTGGAGGAATCCGGCGGGGCAAGGGGCGTGGAATCTCAGCCGGGTGACGTGCCCCGAGGGGCCCGCCCCGGCCTCCAGCACCCTGGCCTCGATGGAGTCCACCGGATCGGGACGTCCCACGCAGACCCAGACCGTCCGACCCGGCGCGAGCCTACGGGACAGGACCAGCCTCGCCCCTCCCCGGCCGAGGTTCACCAGCGAACCCCGCTGGATCTGGAACTCTGCGCCGTCCCACCACCCGACCCAGACCCGCGCCTCGTTTCCCGAATCGGTCGCGTCATGTCGGGGGCTTCGACGCCGGTCGGCGGCCTGCCAGTCCCGGAACGTCCCGAGCAGGTCGGCCGGAGCCCCGACGCCGTCCCCTGGGGTGATCGCGGGGAAGAGGCTCACGAGGGGCCGTTCCCGACGGGGTTCGGGCTGTTCCCGTCACCTCGACCCGCGGCTTCGAAGAAGCTGCCGGGACAGGGGGAATGAAATTCAAGTCTACTTACATAAACAATCGAATTTGGAGCTAGGATCGTGTCGCGTCCGGTGGGGACGTTCGGCGTGGTGGCGGCGACGGCGTCGAGCACCCTGGCTTGCACGCTATCCACCGGCGCGGGGTTTCCCAGGCAGACCCAGATCGGTTGAGAGGTCGGGGGCTTCTGGGTGAGCCGCATCAGGGCTCCGCCTTCGCTGAGGTTGATGAATTCGGCCTTGCTGACGAGGAAGTGGCCGTGCCGCCACCAGCCGACCCAGGCCCGCGTTTCCGCCGGAGAGTACCGAGGGCTCCGTCGTCGTTCGGCCGGGTCGCGGTCCGCGCCGTCCCAGGCCCGAAATAGTGAGAGGACGTCCCCGGCGGAGGTCCGGCTCATCAGGCCGTCCGGTGGCGGAGCGTCAAACCGCAGTTTCCACCCGGTCAAGGGGATTGGCTTGCGGTCGTTCGGCCTATTCTCCATCATTCCAAACCCCTGTGTCGTGAAGCGTCCTCCCGCTCCGCCGTTGGCGAAGTCCCCGAGAGTCGCTGCCGGTTCTCGCGCCGGGCGACCGGAATGGGACGCCTTCGGCCCAATAAAACCATAAGATCGCCTACGTGAACCTAGGTCACGCGCGCCGTTGCCCGGCACGGGTTGCGTCGAATCAACTCGGGGCCGGTTCGCCTTCGCGCCGACGCCGTCCCCCCTTCCCCGCTATACTCGAAGACGCCGACTGGAAACGACTCGCATCAACCTCGTCCAAGAACGCTCGCCCGACATGGCCCATCATCCTCCCCGACCTCCTCGTGGGAACGCCCGAGACCCCCGACGCCGCCCGCGCTCCCACCCGAGACGAGCCGTTCCCGCTTCGCGCGGCCCTCGACGTTGGGTCGTGGCGGGGGTGGGCTCGGTCCTGGCGATGGCTCTGGCGACGGCGCTCTGGTGGGTCGTCGCGAGTCAGCGTCCCTGGGCGGCCCTGCGGAGCGCCGAGGCCGCCGCCAGGTCGGGCGACTGGCCCGAGGCGCTGGCCTCCTGGCGGGCCGTCAACGCCTCCCCACTCGCCAGCGGCCGGACCCTCCTGGCCGAGGCCCGCGCCGCGCTGGCCCTGGGCCGCGCCGGCGAGGCCGAGACGGTCCTCCGCCTGGCCACGATCGCCGACCCCTCGGACCCCCAGCCCTGGCGGCTCTGGCTGGAGATCCTCCGCGTCGAGGACCGACCGACCGACGCGCTTCGCGTCGGGACGCGAGCTCTGGCCGAGGTCGCGCCCGACGGCCGGTTGGGCGTCCTACGCGCGTTGACCCTGGCCTTGCTGGCCGACCTGCCCGACGACCTTGCTCGGGAGACCCTGAAGCGCTGGTCCGCCGGCGACGGCGAGTCTCCCGACCCCGACGCCCTCGCCGCGCTGTATCAACGCATGAACGCCATGCCACGCGGCGGCGATCCCGACCGGGCCGCCCGCGTCGCCGCGCTGTCGAACCTGCTGGCCCGAGAGCCTGGCCGCATCCCCGCGCGCGAGGCGCTGGTGACCGCCCTGGCCGACGCCGGCGAGATCGACCGGGGCCGCGCCGCCCTGGACGCCTGGCCCGCCGGGGATCGTGACGCCCGCTACTGGCGTCTCAAGGGGCGCTGGGAACTCGAGTACGACCGACGCCCCGACGAGGCGTCCGCCGCCTTCGTCAAGACGTTGGAGGAACTCCCCCACGACTGGAAGACCCGGGTCCGGCTGGCCAGGGCGCTGCGATCGCTGGGCCGCGAGGCCGAGGCCCGCCGCGAGGCCGAGGCCGTGGGCAGGCTTCGCGAGCGCCTGGACCCCGAATCGCTGGGGCCGGCCCTCTCCGCCGCGCTGGAAAACCCGGAGCCGAAGGCCCTGACCGATCTGGCCGACCTCTGCGAGGGCGTCGGCCTGCCCCGCCTGGCCGAGGCCTGGCGCCGCGAGGCGCAAGCGCCGAGGGAGGACCGGTTCGAGAGCCTGCTCGGAGAATCACGTCGCGGTGGGTGATTCGAGTGGACGACGTTCCGTTCCACCGCGAACCGCCGTCTCTTTTTAATCCGAAAAAGCGAACGAACTTGTTGACGAACGATCATGGGTTGGATCGCTCGGCCGTTCAACCCTCGGCGCCGGCGGGCGCGACCGCGCCCGACTCTCCCGGCGGCCTGGCCTCGCCCCGATCGCGGCCAAGCCAGCGTGCCACCAGGACGTCGGTCGACGAGTGCGCGAGGATCGAACCCACGATGCACAGCGCGATCAGATGAAACAGATTGTCGGCCTGTTCCCAGTCCAACTTGGCCGCCCTGGCCTCCTTCAAGATCAACAGGCCAAAAACCACCGACGCGAAGCCCTTCGGGCCAAACCAGGAGGCCGCGGCGCGCTCGGGCCAACTCAGCGGGCTTCGCAAAAGCGAGATCAAAAGCGCCACGGGCCGAACCGCGATCAGCACCAGCAACGCGAAGACGTAGCCCGAGGCGGGGATCTCTCCCAGGAACTTCGGCGAGATCAACGCCCCGAACACCAGCAGCGCCGCGAGCTTCAAAAGCTCGGCCACGAGGTCCCCGAACTGGTGGAACGCCGCGCGCACCTCGGGACCGACCGTCGCCACCGTGATTCCCGCGGCGAACGCGGCGAGGAATTCATTCGCATGGGTGATTGATGAGATTGTGAGCACCAATAAACCAATCGCGAACGCGTTGAGCGGCCGGTAGGTGGCGTACGCCGAGAAGTACCGGCTCTGCTCCAGTCGGATCGCCGCGAAGGGCACCGCGACGCCGATCGCGATGCCGAGCAGCACCTCGAACAGCACCTCCGTGAAGCTGAACGTCTCCGCGCCCACGACGGCGAGCATCGCCACGACGATCGGCAGCGCCAGGCCGTCGTTCAGCCCGCTCTCGACGTTGAGCAGCCGGCGGAGCCGCTCGGGGACCTCTTCCCGCCCGACGATCGCCGCGGCGAAGACCGGGTCGGTCGGGCTCAGCACCGCCCCGATGAGGAACGACTCCGCCCAGGGCAGCCCCACGACCCAGTGAGCCAGAAGCGCCGTGCCGATCAGCGTCAGCGGCAGTCCGAAAAAGAGGGCGCGCCCCGGCAGGTGCCAGGCGGTCACCAGGTCCTTGACCCCCACGCGCATGCCGTCGGTGAAGAGCACGCTGAACAGCGCCAGCTCGGCGAGCAGGGCGACCGCCGGCGCGTCGGGACGCAGCGAGATCACGCCGAGTCCCCCCTCGCCGACGAGGAAGCCGGCGAACAGGAAGAGGACGGCCGTGGACAGAACGCTCCGGTCGGCGAGGTCCGAGACCAAAACCGCCAGCAGCAACGTGAGGGCGAAGACGAAGACCGCGGTCATGGGCGTGCTTCCGTGGGGTTCGGAGAGGTTGGCCTCCCCTCCAGAATGGCGATCACGTCGCGATGGCGCTGGTCGGCGTCCTGTCGATCCCAGGGGTCTTCGAGGCCGTCCTGACTGCCCCGGTGGATCGCGTCGGCATGACGTCTGAGCGCTTCCTGGAAGACCGGGTCGCGCGTGTGTCGGCTCACCGCGGCGATCGTTTCGAGCAGGCGGAGCGTCACCGACGTGTCTCCGCGGGCGGCCTGTCGAATCTGGTGGAACGAGGCGTCGACGATCCCGGGAACGGTCGACGCGTCGAAGGCGACGCGCAACCGGCCGGTTTCGTCGTACCGCTTGGGCGACGGGATCTCGCGCCCGGCCAGGTCGCAAAGCGCCGAGCCCAGCCGATCGACGCAGGCGATCGCCGTGAACGGGTCGTTGACTCCTGGCGAAAGCGCCCGCACGGCCACCTCGACAAGCTGGTCGATGGCGAATTCGACGTCCTGGGTCAGGGTGCGCCGATGACCAAAATAGAACGCTCCGCGGATCGCGTCAACCAGCGCGTCGTCGAGCCGATCCCCGGGCCAGACCCGCGCGAGCTCTCCGCCCTTGAAGAAAAACTGCCCGGGGCGCTGATCGACGGCGATGACGACGTCGTGCTTCTCGGCCAGTTCCATCAGGACGTTTTCGTCGATCGCCTGAAGGTAGTCGCTCCGAGGGGCCGAGACCGGACGCGCGCCGTTCTCGAAGGCGTCCGGAAGTCCTTCCTTTTTCCTCGGGTCCGCGTTCGAGGGCGTCGCGGGCTTCTCTTCCAACGACCTGGGATAAAGTTTTTGGATCGTTTGATGCAAATCGCGGCTGACCGCCATGATGACGTTCTCGGCCTGGATCGACTCGGCCGCGTGGTGGATGAAGTAGATGAGGACCCCGAGGCTGATTAGCGCCAGGGTCAATCCAACGGTGACCGCGACGTGGGGCACGAATCGCTCCCCCTCGACGTCGTTGACCGTTCTCAGCACGAGCAGGCAGTAGGTGAAGGTCGAGATGAACGTCCCGATGGCGACCTGGTTTCCCCGGTCTTTCATGAAGTTCCGGAGCAACCGGGGGCCGAACTGCGAGGAGGCCAGTTGCAAGGCCACGATCGTGATCGAGAAGGTGACGCTGGCGATCGTCATCATCGAGCCGGCGATCACCGAGAGCACCGCCCGAGAGCCCTCGGGGCCTCGCGTGAAGGTCCAGCCCAGGGTGGCGACCTGATTGTACGAGGGAATCGCCTGATCCAGGCGGGTCGTGGCCAGTGACAGGGCGATCGCCCCGGCGGTCATGAG